>DASVNH010000023.1:0-13402 GCA_036383955.1 Planctomycetota bacterium
CCACTCGATCTTCCGGCCCAGGCGGTACGCGACCGTGCCCAGGAGGACGATCTCGGTCAGGCCGGCGCCGTAGCCGAAGGGGCTGCCCGGGACGCCGTCGCCCTTGCAGGCGCGGATCCACTCCTCGTGGTGGCCGGGAGAGCGGGGGATCGACGGCGCGGGCGGCGCGAAGCCGGCGAAGTCCTTCTCCGGAAGCAGCTTGTATTCCCCCTTGTCGTCGTTGAGCACGACGATCTTGCCTTTCGAGCCGACGAAGATCGCCCCGCGGCCCGTCGGCAGCTTGACGCCGTCCGCGACGTCCTCCGGCGGCAGGTTGCCGCCGTCGTACCAGGTCAGGTTCAGCGCCGGCAGCCCTTCGCCCCGCGCGGGGAACGTCATCTTCACGACGCTCGACTTCGGCCCCGTCTCCGGCACCCGCGGCTCGCCGAGCATCTCCACCGTCGACGGCGCTCCCAGCTTCAGGCCCCAGTAGGCGCTGTCGAGGATGTGGCAGCCCATGTCGCCCAGCGCGCCGTTCCCGAAGTCCCACCAGCCGCGCCAGTTGAACGGATGGTAGACCTTCTCGACGTACGGCCGCTCGGGCGCCGGGCCGAGCCAGAGATCCCAGTTCAGGTGGGCGGGGACCGGCGACGTCCGCTCGGGCCGCAGGACCCCCTGCGGCCAGGTCGGGTTCATCGCCCAGGCGTGGACCTCCGTGATCGGGCCGATCGCGCCCGAGCGCAGCAGCTCGACGGTGATCCGACGTCCGTCGCTGGCGTGCCCCTGGTTGCCCATCTGGGTCATGACCTTGTATTTCGCGGCGGCCTCCGCCAGCGCGCGCGCCTCGTGGATGGAATGGCTGAGAGGCTTCTCGCAGTAGACGTGCTTGCCCATCCGCATCGCCATCATCGCGGCGGGGGCGTGGACGTGGTCGGCGGTGCTGACCACCACCGCCTCGATGTCCTTCCGCTCCTCGAGCATGCGGCGGAAGTCGGCGTGCGTCGTCGCCTTCGGATGCAGCTCGAGGGCCTTGCCGAGATTGTTCGCGTCGACGTCGCAGAGCGCGACGATGTTCTCGCCGCTCACGCCCTTCAGGTTCTGCGCGCCGCGGCCGCCCACGCCGATGACCGCGATGTTGAGCTTGTTGTTGGGAGACGCGGAGGCCGGCAGGCAGGGGACCAGGCCGGCGGCGGCGGCCCCTTGCAGGAAGCGGCGTCGCGAGACGCTCATGGCTTTCTCCTCACCAGACCTATTAGCCCGGAACGCGGGAATTGGCCGCCAAAAACCATAACGAAGTCCACAACGGTGGTTCTCCGGGGTGGCACGGAGAGAGGGTGGTTCCATGAAGTACGTGTGGACGGCGATCCTGCTGCTCGCGGGATGCGGGAAGGAAGACACGGTCGCCGCCCCGCCCCCCGTGCCCGTCAAAGTGGCCCTGCCGCTCCGGCGCGACGTCCCGGAAACCCGCGAAAGCGTCGGACAGACCCGCGGCTCCACGGAAGTGGAAGTGCGGGCGCGCGTGGAGGGCTTCATCGACGCCGTCCGCTTCCAGGAGGGACGGGTCGTCCGGAGGGGCGACGTCCTCTACCTCATCGACCCGAAGCCCTACCTCGCCGCCGTGAACCAGGCCAAGGGCAACCTCGCCTCCGCGATCGCGGATCACGCCCGGGCGAAGCAGGACGTCGCCCGCTACAAGCCCCTGGTCGAGGCGAACGCCATCTCGCGCGAGGAGTACGAGACGTCCGTGGCCCTGGAGCGGGCGGCGGCCGCGAAGGCCGACGCGGCCCGGGCGTCCCTGGAATCCTCCGAGCTGGACCTGGGCTACACGACGGTCACGGCGCCGATCGACGGCCTGGCCGGCAAGACCGAGGTGAAGACCGGGGCGCTCGTCGGCAAGGGGCAGACCACGCTGCTCACGACGATCTCCGCCCACGATCCCATCCACTGCCGCTTCTCCATCAGCGAGCGGGACTACCTGACCTTCGCGCGCCGCGTCAACCAAGGCGGGGAATCGCCGACCGACTTCGAGATGATCCTGAGCGACGGCAGCCTCTTCCCCCACAAGGGTCGCTTCATCTTCATCGAGCGCCTGGTCGATCCGACCACCGGGACGATCCTGGTGGAGGTCGCGTTCCCCAATCCGGAAGGGCTCGCGCGGCCCGGGCTGTTCGCGCGGGTGCGCTACCCGGTCGCGCTCCACAAGGGCGCGATCCTGGTCCCCCTGCGGGCGCTGTCGGAGCTCCAGGCGACCTACTCGGTCGGGGTGGTGATGCCGGACAACCGGGTCGAGATCCGGCCCGTCAAGGTCGGCCCCCGGCTCCGGAACCTGCGGGTCGTCGAGAGCGGCCTGAAGCCCGACGAGCGGGTGATCGTCGACGGCCTGCTCAAGGTCAAGAGCGGCTCGATCGTCGCTCCCATCCCCGTCGAGCTGGACGACGCGGGCGCCGAAGAGGGCCCGCCGGAGCGGGAGGCGAAGTAGATGGCCCATTTCTTCATCCGACGGCCGACGGTGGCGATCGTCCTCGCCATCCTCACGGCAATGGTCGGGATCGTCACCCTGTCGCGCCTGCCCGTCGAGCAGTATCCCGCCCTCGCGCCCCCGACGATCCGCGTCGAGACCACCTACCAGGGGGCGAGCGCGGAGGCCGTCGAGCAATCCGTCGCCACGCCGCTGGAGCAGCAGATGAACGGCGTGGACAACATGATCTACATGAAGTCGCTCAACACGAGCGACGGCCGGCTGCAGCTGGACGTCGTGTTCCAGGTCGGCATGAACCTGGACATGGCGAACGTGCTGACGCAGAACCGGGTGTCGTGGGCCGAGCCGCGCCTGCCGGAGGAAGTGAACCGGCAGGGCATCACCGCGAAGAAGCTGAATCCGAGCATCCTGCTGGCCGCGTCCCTGTTCTCGCCGAAGGGGACCTACGACGCCGGCTTCCTGATGAACTACGCGATGATCAACGTCCGGGACCCGATCCTGCGGGTGCCGGGGGTGGCGCAGGTCGACCTCTTCGGCGGCGCCGAGTTCGGCATGCGGATCTGGCTGCGTCCCGACGAGCTGGCGAAATTGAAGCTGAGCCCGAGCGACATCGTGCGGGCCGTCCAGGAGCAGAACCTGCAGGCCCCGGCGGGGCAGATCGGGGCGCAGCCGGCGCCGCGCGGGCAGGAGTTCACCTACACCGTGAAGACGCCGGCCCGCTTCACGACGCCGGAGGAGTTCGAGAACATCATCGTCCGCTCCAGCCCCGACGGCGCGCAGGTCCTCCTGCGGGACGTGGCGCGGGTCGAGCTGGGCCAGGAATTCTACAAGTCGTTCGGGCGCCTCAACGGCGGGCCGGCCGGCGTGCTCGCCGTCTACCTGCTGCCCGGCGCCAACCAGGTCGAGTCCGCGAAGGGCATCTACGCGGTGCTCGACGACCTGAAGAAGAGCTTCCCGGACGACGTGGACTACAAGATCGTCTACGACACCACGCCGGCGGTGACGGCCTCCATCGAGGAGATCGTCCACACCCTGGTCGAGGCGGTCATCCTCGTCATCCTCGTCGTATTCGCCTTCCTGCAGAATCTTCGGGCGACGCTGATCCCCCTCCTGACCGTGCCGGTCTCCCTCCTGGGGGCCTTCATTTTCTTCCCCCTGCTCGGCTTCACCGTCAACACGCTCTCGATGTTCGGCCTCGTCCTGGCGATCGGCATCGTCGTCGACGACGCGATCGTGGTCGTCGAGGCCGTCATGCACCATATCGAGCAGGGCATGTCCCCGGTGGACGCGACCAAGAAGGCCATGGACGAGGTGTCGGCCCCGGTCGTCGGCATCACCCTGATCATGATGGGCGTCTTCGTCCCCGTCGCCTTCATGGGCGGCTTGACGGGGCGCCTCTACCAGCAGTTCGCGCTGACGATCGCGGCGTCCGTCCTGATCTCCGCGATCAACGCGCTCTCGCTCAGCCCGGCCCTGTCGGCGCTCCTCCTCAAGCCCGCGAAGGAGAAGAAGGGGATCTCCAAGAAGGTCTTCGGGGCGTTCAACTGGGCGTTCGACCGCGGCACGAGCGGCTACCTGGTCGGGGCGCGCCTGCTGGCCCGCCGCGCCTTCCTGACCCTCGTGGTCGTGGCGCTGGTGGGGCTCGGCGTGGTGCGGCTGGCCGGCGCCGTGCCCAGCGGATTCGTTCCCGACGAGGACCAGGGGCTGATCATCGTGAACGTCAAGCTGCCCAACGCGTCCTCCCTCGAGCGCACGGACAAGGTCTGCCGGCAAATCGAGGAGATCATGAAGCGGGCCCCGGGCGTCGAGGCCTTCAACACCATCGGCGGCCTGGGCATGCTCAACAACACGTTCACGACGAACGTCGCGTCCGTCCTGGTCCGGATGAAGCCCTGGCACGACCGCAAGGATCCCGCGCTCCAGCAGCCGGCCGTGCTGGCGTGGCTCAAAAAAGAGCTGGCCGCGCTCCCGGAGGCCATCGCCTTCCCGTTCTCGATCCCGCCCCTGCCGGGCTTCGGCGCGGCGTCGGGCTTCAACTTCATCCTCCAGGACAAGGCCGGCACCATGAGCGTCGAGCAGCTCGGCGAACAGGCCGCGCGCTTCCTCGCCGAGGCGCGGCAGCGGCCCGAGCTCGCCAACCTGTTCACCTCGTTCGACCCCAGCTCGCCCCAGCTTTCCGTGAACGTCGACCGCGACATGGCGCGGAAGCTCGGGCTGCCGATCAACGACGTCTATACCTCCCTCTCCACCCTCATCGGGGCCGCCTACGCCAACGACTTCAACCGCTTCGGCCGCCTCTACCGCGTCTTCGTCCAGGCGGAAGGCGACTTCCGCGCGTCGCCGGAGGACGTCGGCCGCTTCTACGTCCGCAGCGAAACCACCGGAAACATGGTCCCGCTGTCGGCCGTCGCCGCCCTCGCCCCCGTCTCGGGCACGGAGCTGACCCAGCGCTTCAACCTCTTCCGCTCCGTGGAGGTCACGGGCAACCCGGCGCCGGGCTTCACCTCGGGGCAGGCCACCGCGGCGCTGGAGGAGGTCGCGGCCAAGGTCCTCCCGCGCGAGATGGGCTTCGCCTGGTCCAATCTCTCCTACCAGGAAAAGACGGCTCCGCCCGCCGCCCCGACCTTCATCATGGCCGTGGTCTTCACCTTCCTCCTGCTCGCGGCCCTCTACGAAAGCTGGACGCTTCCGTTCGCCGTCCTCCTGGGCACGCCGCTGGTCGTCTTCGGCGCGTTCCTCGGCATCTGGCTGCAGAACCTCGAGAACAACGTGTTCGTCCAGGTCGGCCTCGTCATGCTGGTGGGCCTCGCGGCCAAGAACGCGATCCTCATCGTCGAGTTCGCCAAGATGCAGCGCGACCAGGGCATGCCCGTGCTCGACGCCGCGATGCTGGCCGCCAAGCTCCGGTTCCGGCCGATCCTCATGACGGCCTTCGCCTTCATCCTCGGCGTCGTGCCGCTCATGCTCGCGACGGGCGCGGGCGCCGTGTCCCGCGTCATCATGGGCTCCGCCGTGTTCTGGGGCATGCTCGTCTCCACCGTCGTCGGCGTCTTCATCATCCCCGGCCTCTACGTCCTCTTCGCGGGTCGTCGGGCCCCCGCCGGAGGGGGGCATTGACATGAAGCGGCTCCTGCCTCTGCTCTGTCTCGGCGCGCTCTCGTGCGCCGTCGGGCCGGATTACGAGCGGCCCGACATCCCACAGCCCGCGGCCTGGCGCGACGGCACCGCGGAGGCCGCGTCGCTCGCGGACGTGGAATGGTGGAAGCTCTTCGGGGATCCGGTCCTGAACGGGCTCATCGGGAACGCCCTCGCGGCCAACTTCGACGTCCGGCTGGCGGTCGAGCGGGTGGCCGAGGTGCGGGCTCGGCTGGGCTTCGTGCGGGCGGACCTCTACCCGCGGCTGGACGCGGGCGCGGAGGCGGGGGTCGTGCGCGATTCGCTGGAGGCCGCGCCGCTCTCGCCGCTCATCCGCGACCGCGACTACCAGACCTACACGCTCTTCGGCGCGCTCAGCTGGGAGCTCGACCTCTTCGGGCGGATCCGCCGCGCCGTCGAGGCGGAGCGGGCGGGGCTCGCCGCGGCCGAGGAGGACCGCCACGCCGCGATGGTCTCGGTGATCGCGGAGGTGGCTCAGGCCTACCTCGACGTCCGGGACCTGGACGCGCGGGTGGAGATCTCCAAGGCCACGGTCGCGTCGCGGAGAAGCTACGTGGACCTGGCGAAGCTCCGCTTCGAGGGAGGCAAGACGCCGGAGGTCGACCTCCGCCAGGCCGAGGCCGAGCTTGGCCGCGTGGAAAGCATCCTCTTCGACCTGGAGCGGCGCCTCGCCGAGCGCGAGCACGACCTGGCGTTCCTGCTGGGCCGGAACCCGGGCCCGGTGCCGCGGGGCCGCCCCCTGGCCGAGATTCCCATCCCGCCCCAGATCCCGCCGGGCTTGCCCGCGGCCCTGCTGCGGCGGCGTCCCGACATCCGCGGCGCCGAGCAGCGGCTGGTCGCCGCCAACGCGCGCATCGGCGAGGCGGAAGCGCTTCTGTATCCGCGGATCGCCCTGACGGCCCAGGCCGGCTATTCGAGCATCCAGCTGTCCGAGTTCCTGAAGAGCCCGGCCGGCTTCTGGGAGATCATCGGCGGCATCACCGCGCCGATCTGGGATTGGGGCAAGAACCGCGCCCGGGTCCAGGAGACCGAGGCCGTCATGCGGCAGGCGGTCATCTTGTACGAGCGCTCCATCCGGCAGGCGCTGCGGGACGTCGAGGACGCCCTCGTCGCTTATCGCAAGTCGGTCGCGATCCTCGAATCCAACGGACGTCGAACGACCGCCCAGCGGAGCGTGCTCAACCTGTCGGAGGCGCGCTACCGCGGCGGGGTGTCGACGTATCTGGAGGTGCTCGACGCCCAACGCGAGCTCTTCGACGCCGAGCTGCAGCAGGCGGGCGCCCTGCGCGACCGGATCGTGTCGGTCGTGCGGCTCTACCGGGCGCTGGGCGGCGGCTGGGAAGCGTCACCTCCGGAGTGACGGTCCGGACGATTCCGCGACCAGGGCGAAACTCTCCGCGCTTCCGCCGCTGGACGTCGCCGCCGCGCGGCTGGTCCCGCGTTTGCTCTTCATGGGGTGATGCGGAAGCTTGGACCGCTGGCGCTTCTAGTCCTGTCGGGCTGCGTCTACGGGACGGGGGCCTACTACACCACCGAGGAAGTGGCGGGTCCTCCGCGGCAATCCGTCACCGTCGAGGATCTGCGGTCGCTCTACAAGGCCGGGATCAGCGACGACGTGATCGTCGCGCGCATCGAAGCGGAAGGGGTGGCGGCCAAGCCGACGGCGGACCAGATCGCCCAGCTCAAGCAGGAGGGGCTGAGCGATCGTGTCATCCAGGCCTGGGTGTCCGCCAAAGTCCCGGCCCCCACCACGCGCCGCGTGGTCTATCGCTCGCCCTACTACTACGGCGGCTACTACCCGTATCACTACCCCTACTACGGAGGCTGGTGGGGCTATCCGTACTGGGGCGGCTACTACTGCCACTGAGTTACGAATCAGACGGTCTATTTCGTAACTGCCATTGAGGCAGGCGCGAGGTACGAATCAGACCGTCTGTTTCGTACCTAGGGGGCGACGGAGACGCGGAAGCGGCGCGTGGCGCGGCCGAGTGTCTCGGCCTCGACGCCCGTCACCACCTCGTGCCCCCAGGCCAGGCGCGCTTCGTTCAGGCGCCGCGTCCGCTTCTCCAGCGCGACCGTGAGCACGACCTCGATCTCCCCCGCCGCGTCGGGCACGCCGCGCAGCGTGCCGTCGCGCGCGTCCACCCGCAGCCAGGCCGGGCCCTCCGAGATCGCGAAGCGGGGCTCCTCGACGTCCCAGAACTTCGCCTCCTGCTTGTTGCGGTCGCCCTCCTCCTGCCGGAACCGGAGGTCGCCCAGCGAGCGGATCGTGAACACGCGGGCCGCGTACGTCTCGCCCACCTTCGCCGAGCTCGGCAGCCGGCCGAAAAGGAAAGGGCGGGGCGCCGCCGCGTAGTCGGACGGCCCGCTTCGACGGCCCTGGGCGTCGACCGCCACCACCCGGTAGTAGGCCTTGTTGGGCGCGCCGTCGCCGAGGACCGCGAGCGACGTCTCCCCGGTCTCGCCGAGGAAGTTCGCGTCGAACGGGCGCTCGGCGCCCACCGCCTGATACGGCGCGTCGCTGATGGAGAAGCCCTTCTCGTCGCTGCCGTAGACGCGGTGGAGGGGGGCGTTCGACGTCCACCGCAGCACGCCGCCGTCGAGGCGGACGTCGGCAGGCAGGGCGGGGCCGTCGGCGGCGAAGCTCCAGGTCGCGCTCCACGGCCCCCAGAGGCCGTCGGCGTTCCTCGCCCGGACCCGCCAGTGGTAGGTCCGGCCGGGCGTCAGCAGGCCGGGGCCGGGCAGGGTGTACCTCGACGTCCCCCGGTCCGCGGTGTTCGAGATCAGCTTCTCGAAGTTGGTCGAGAGGGGCCAGGCGAAGTCCGTCCGGTCGGAAAGCTCGAAGTGGTGATCGGGGGCCTGCGACGTCCAGCGGAAGCCGGCGCCGTCGAAGCTTCCTCCCTCGGGAGCGGCGGGCGGCGTCGACGTCGAGCGCTCGACCCATTCATGGGTGAGGCGCACGTGGCCCGTGCCGGTGTACGTGAACCGGTTCTCGCCCACGACCATCGCCGGCATCGCGAGCGGCGCCATCTGCAGGTCGTTCAGGACCTCGAGGCGCGTGAGCCGGGCGCCGGGCGGCAGCTCGCACTTGATCCAGTACTCGTAGCGCGCGGGGCCGTCGGAGGGGAACAGGGGGTCGAGGTTCCGCCCGGTCTCCCGCCACACGGAGCCGTCCCAGGAGATCCAGAGCTTCACGCCTTCGCCGTCGGCCTTGAGCTCGCCGCCCACGAAGACGTACGGGCTGCGCATCTTCCAGACGACGACGCCCGTCTTGCCGGCCTCGGCGGCGATCTCGCCGGGCCGGACGCGCAGGCCGTCCATGACCTCGACCGTCCGCATCCAGGCCTCGCCCGCGAAGTCGGGGCGGTAGATCCACTGGCCGTTGCGGATGTTCCGGAGCGCGCCCGGCCAGCTGCCGAGGTCCGAGCGGCCGTGATACTTGACCGGCTCGCGGCGGTCCCAGCGCCACACGAGCGCCTCGCCCGGCCGCAGCGTCATGTTCATGGTCGCGCCCCGGGACGAGCTGGGGCGCTCGCCGGGGGCGTCGCCTTCGTAGACGTACAGGGCGGCCGCCTTCTCGTTGTCGGCGCGGCGGCTGGGGTCGAGGATTCCCGTGCCGTGCGCGCGCTTGACGAGGTCGTGGTCGCGCACCAGGTCGCGCTCGCTCGCGATCGTCGCGTTGTCGCGGAGCAGGTAGAAGGCCCGCATGTCGCCGTCCATGAGATGCCAGCCGCCGTCGTAGAAGACCTGCGGGACGCAGTGGCCGGGCATGCGGGCCGGCCGCGACTCCAGGCCCGCCTCGCGCCAGAGCGTGGCGAGGCAGACGGAGTCGTCCCCGCACGTGGTGTAGCCGTAGACGTTGTAGACCTTCACGGGATCGTGCATCTCGGCGCGCTCCATGGCGCCGCAGTGGAAGCGGTGCGTCGTCTGCCGACGCCACAGCGCGACGGCCTTCTCCCGCTCGCTCATGCCCGGCTTCAGCGCGCCCGCGACGATCTCGCGGAGGCTCCGGAAGTCGTTGCGGCCGTTCGACACCCAGGGATTGATCACGTCGGTGTCGCCCACGTTCTCGAGGCGCACGGCGCGGTTCGACTCCCAGGTCTGCGACCAGACGCCCCAGCCGCCGCCGACGGGCGTCCGGCAGTTCTCGCCGTCCATCGTGCCGCCCTGGACGACGACGTACTCGCGGCGGGCGTCGCGCACCTCCTCGACGTGGCGGCGGTCGACGTCTTGAGCCAGGAGGAGGAGAGTCAGCAGCATCAGAGACCCGTGAGCGTTCCGGTGGACGTGCTGAAGCGGTCGACCGGCAGCCCGAGGCCCTGCAGCAGGCTGACATAGAGGTTGCAGAGCGGCGGGGGGTTCTTGGCGTCGAAGGCCAGGTGCTGCCCGTGCTTGAAGCCGCCGCCCGCCACCAGGACGGGGAGGTTCCTCACGGAATGGCTGCTGCCGTCGCCCAGGTTGCTGCCCAGGAAGACGCTGGTGCGGTCGAGCAGGGTGCCGCCTTCTTCCTTCGACCCCTTGAGCTTCGCGAGGAGGTCGCGCAGCGTCTTCATCGTCTCGAGCTCGACGATCTTGAGCTGTTCGAGCTTGCCGGGCTCCTTGCCGTGGTGGGAGAGGTCGTGGTGGCCCAGCGTGACGCCGGCGATCGGCGGCGCGCTGGTCGCGCCTCCCAGCATGATCGTGACGAGCCGGGTCGAATCCGTCTGCAGCGCCAGGTGGGTGAGGTCGAACAGGAGCTTCATGCGGCCGATGAGGTCGGCCGAGCTGGTGACGTCCGTGGGCGGCTTGGCGTCGACCTTGGGCTTGGGCTTCCGGAACCAGGCCTCGTCCCGCTCCAGCCGCTTCTCCAGGTCGCGGACGCTGCTGATGTACTCGTCGAGCTTCTGGCGGTCGTCCGTGCCGAGGCCCGACTTCAACTTGTTCGCCTGGCCGCCGACGTCGTCCAGCACGCTGCGGCCGTCGCCGAGCCGCCGCTCGATGGCCTTCACGTCCTCCGGCGAGTCCGCGAGGAAGAGCCGGGCGAAGACCCGCGCGGGCGACGTCGCCGCCGGCACGGGCGCGCCGGTCCGCGTCCAGGACAGGCCGCCGCCTTCCCCCGAGAGGACCAGGCTGGGGATGCGCGTCTCGCCGCCGATGTGCTCGGCCGCGAGCTGGTCGAGCGAGATCTCGTTCTGGAAGCCGGGCCGGCCCGCGCCCTGCGCGCCGGTCAGGAAGCTGGCCGAGGCCTGGTGCGCGAAGCCCGGGCTCTGGCCCGCGTGCGCGAGGCCCGAGACGACCGTGTACTCGCTCCGGAAGTCCTTGAGGACGTCGAGGTAGGGCGTGGACGCGTAGTCCTTGCCCGCCTTCTCCGGAAAAAAGTAGTCCGGATGCAGGCCCAGCGGCGCGCAGAGGCAGATTAGGCGACGCTTGGGGGTTGTCGCCCGTAGCCCGTATCCCGTAGACGGTAGCCAGGGGAGGGCCAGCGCGACGCCGGCGGAGCGCAGGAAGTGTCGTCGGTTCATTTGTGCAAAAACGGCCGGCTCGCCACGATCTCGTGCACGAGGCTTCGCAGGCCGTAGTCCTTATCGCGGATCGCGCGGACGATGGCTTCGACGTCCGGCTTGTCGGCGGTCGCGGGCGGCCCTCCGGTCGCGTAGCCCAGGAGCTTCCCGGCGAGGGCGCGGGCGAGCAGGTCCGGGTCCTTCAGTAGCAGCTCCTTGTACTCGTGGATGTCCTTGAACAGGACGTCGGAGGGATCGACCGCCGGGCCTTTCAGGTAGCGACGTCCCGGGACCGCCTCGCCCTTGCCGACGCTCCGGTAGTGGTCGCGCCAGCCGCCGATCACGTCGAAGCTCTCGAGCGCGAAGCCCGGGGGGTCGATCTTGCGGTGGCAGCTGGCGCACTCGGGGCGCTCGCGGTGCTTGGCGAGCTGCTCGCGGATGGTGGTGGCGCCGCGGATGTCGGGCTCGACGGCCTCCACGTCCACGGTGGGCTTGGGCGGCGGGGTGCCGAGGACGCGGTCGAGCACCCAGGCGCCGCGGAGGATCGGCGAGGTGCTGGTGCCGTTGGCCGTCACCTTCAGCACGGCGGCCATGGTCAGGACGCCGCCGCGCGGGCTGCCCGGGGGGAGCGGGACGCGGCGGAACTCCAGGCCTTCGACGCCGGGGATGCCGTAGTGCTGGGCCAGCGGGCCGTTGAGCATCGTGAAGTCGGACGCGACGAAGCGGGTCAGGCTGAGGTCGTTCTTGAGCAGCTCGTCGAAGAAGAGGGTGGCCTCCTGGACCATCGCGACTTTCAGGACGTCGTTGTACTCCGGGTACAGCGCGGGGTCGGGCACGGTGGCGTCGATGGCTCTGAGGTTGAGCCACTGGCCGGCGAAGTTGCGGGTGAAGGCGGCCGCCTTGGGGTTCTTCAGCATCCGCTCGACCTGCGGGCGGAGGGACGTCGACAGCTCCTTCTTCGCGGCGAGGCCGAGGAGCTCCTCGTCGGGCATGGAGCTCCAGAGGAAGTAGGAGAGGCGGCTGGCGAGGGCGAACTCGTCCAGCTTGCCGGGCTTTTCGCGGAGGTACAGGAAGTCGGGGGCGACGAGGATCGCCTTGAGGCCGACGCGCAGGGCCTGCTCGAACGAGTCGCCGGCGGCGAGCTTGGCCTTGACGCGGGCGAGGTACGGCTGGAGGTCGACGTCCTCCCGCCGGAAGGCGCGGCGCGCGAAGTCGCGGAGGACGCGGAGGGCGTCGACGGCCGGCTTCTCGGAGACCACTTCCAGGCGGTCGCCGGAGATTTTAGCCTGGCTCAATTCTCCGAGCAGCTTCCGATGGCTGGCCGGCGGCCACTCTTCCATGAGGGGGCCGTCGACGTCCACCCACTGCACGGCGAGGCCGGGCCCCTTGTAGTTCTGGGCGCCGGCTTTCTGCACGGTGGGCGGGGTGACGCCGAGGCCTTCCGCGATGATGCGGAGGGTGTTGCGGGGCTCCATGTGGGCGACGAAGTCGATCTCGCTGGGCTTGCCGGCGGGGACTTCGAAGTAGCCGACGAGGCGGCTCTCGGTGACGCCCTGGAAGGTCCCGGTCAGCACGCGGAAGCGGACGGGCGCGCCGGTCTGGAAGCCGTAGGCGGAGATCTTGACGCGGTAGCGGCCGCGGAACTTCGTCGTGAAGTTCCACATCGTGACGCAGATGTTGGCCGACTCCCAGGAGCTGAAGATCGCCACCGCGTCCTCGAGGTGGCGGTAGACGTCGCCGGTCGCCTTGACGCTGCGCTCGTCCTTGACGCTGTAGCGCTTCTGGATCGACCAGGGCTTGGGCGTGTTGGCGATGGCCGCGTTCAGCACCCGGTCGGCCGCCTCCAGGTACTGCTCCATCGAGAACGAGGAGACGCGCAGGGCCTCGGCGTTGTTGTCGAAGCCGTCGGCGACGGGATCGAGGGGCAGGACCTCGTTCAGGTCGATGTCGATGCCCAGGAGGTCGCGCACCGTGTTCTGGTACTCGACCCGGTTGAGGCGGCGCAGCAGGACCCGGCCCTGGGCGGCGCGGCGGGCGTTCTCGGCGGCGGCCACCCGGACGTCGATCGCGGCGGCGAGGGCGTCGATCTCCTCCTTCGACGGCCGCGGCTTCTTCGCCGGGGGCATGGCGCCTTCGACGACCTGCTCCCGGACCTTCAGCCAGAGCTTCGGGTCGGCGGCGAGCTGGCCGAGGCGGAAGTCGCCCTTCGGCTTCTCTGCCCCGTGGCACTCCCGGCAATGGCGGTCGAGGAACGCCTGGGTCGGCTCGACCGCCTGGGGAGCCAGGAGCAGGACTAGCGTAATCACCG
>DASVNH010000024.1:0-8217 GCA_036383955.1 Planctomycetota bacterium
CACCGCGGCGACGCCGTGGTGGTCATCGATCCGAAAGGGGACGCGCGGCTGCTGGATCGCGTGCGGCGCGCGGCGGGGGAGCGGTTCCGGCTGCTTTCGCTTCCGCATCCGGAGCGCAGCGTCCGCTACAACCCCATCGGGCGCTTCCACGACCCGCGGGAAGTGGCGGATCGGATCGCGGCGCTCCTTCCCTCCTCGGGCGACGCGCTTCCCTTCCGGAACTTCGCCTGGGAAATCGTCCACACCGCCGCGCGCGACCTTCACAAGAAGGGCCGCGTCACGCTCCGCGGCCTCAAACGCGCCGCGATCGACCGGCCGTCGGGCGCGCTCGCCGCGCGGCCGCGCGAGCACTACCTGAAGACCGCGAGCGCCCTCGTGCCGCTGCTGTCGAAGCTCTCGACGGACCTCCTGTCCCCCGACGAGGGCGGGCTCTCCTGGGAGGAGGTCGACCGAAACCGCGGCGTCGCCTACCTGGAGCTCGGCGCCTTGCTGGGCCAGGAGAGCGCGTCGGCCGTCGCGAAGATGTGCCTCCTCGACGTGCAATCGTACGTCGGCGCGCGCTACGCCTACGGAAAAGGCTGGGGGCCGATGTGGCTCTTCGTCGACGAGCTCGGCGACGTGGTGACCGGGGCGTTCGTGGACCTCCTGGCGAAATCCAGGGGCGCGGGGCTGCGGATCATCGCCTGCGCGCAGTCCGCGGCCGATCTCGAGGCGGGCCTGGGCGACCGCGCGGGGGCGCTGCGGGTCCTCGCGAACGCGGGCACCCTGGTCCACTTCCGCGCCCAGTCGGCGACGGACGCGGAGCTCTTCTCCGAGCTCGCGGGGGAGAGGCTGCTGCGCGCCCACGCGGAGGGCGCGACGTACGAGCCGGCGCTCTTCGGCTCGGGCCTGCGAAGCGCGGACGATTTCCGCGCCCGCTTCGGGGAGTCGACGCGCTGGGAGAAGCGCGCGCTCGTGCCCCCTTGGGCGCTCACGGGACTTCCGGTCGGCCGCTTCTTCGCCCGCGGGGACGGCCGCGTCTTTCGCGGCCGCGTGCCGGTGATCGCGTGATCTGGCTCGTGATCGCCGCCGCCGCGGTGGGCGCCGGCTGGCTCTTCGGACGCGGCGACGCGGAGGAAAATCTCCGGGCCGCCCGCGCCGGAGCCGCGGCGGACCTGCTCGGCGCCTCCCTCGGCCTGTCCCTGGGCCTCCTGTTCCGGGAGCGCGTCCGGCTCCGCCGCGCCCACGCGTCGCCCACGCTGTCCTACCTCGGCAAGCGTCTCTTCCTCGCGTCGGCGGTCGCCGCCGCGGCCTTCGCGCTTGCGCCCGTCTCGTGGCCGCCGCCGGTCCTCCACGGGCTCGCCGCCGCGGGCGCGGCCGGCCTGGCCCTCTGGTCCGCGAATCTTCCCGTGAAACTGTGAGGAGCGACCGATGCTGACCGAGCTGCTGCCCTGGCATTCCTACGATCCCGACGGACGCGTGTTCGTCCAGACGGACGGGTCGCTCGGCCTCGCCTGGACGCTGGCGGCGCCGGAGTGCGACACGCTCTCGGAGACGGCGCTCGGCCAGCTCGCCAAACGATTAGAGGCGCTCCTCGCCCTCCTGCCCGAAGGCGCGGCCGCGCAGATGATCCTCGTCAGCGACCGCCGCGTCGACCTCTCGGCCTGGCTCGCGGCGTCGCCCCCCGACGGCCTGCTCCGCGACCTCGCCGAAGCGCGCGTCCGCGCCACCGGCCGCTTCGAAGTCCGCCACGAAGGCGCCGTAGTGGCCGCCCGCTCCCTCCAGGTCCTCTTCACCCTCCGCGTCTTCCCCCGCTGGAGCGCGCCGGGCGTGCGCGACGGCCTCCGCTTCGCCCTTCGCGGAGGGCGCTCCATCGAAGCGAAGTTCCTCGACGCGTACGCGGACGCCAAGCGGGATCTCCTGAACCGGGCGGAGGCCGTCGAAAATCTCTTCGCCCAATCCGGGATCGGCGCGCGCCGCCAGGACCTGGGCGAGTTCCGCGCGATCGCGTTCCGGATGCTGAACCCGGACCGCCCGACGCCGCTTCCGGCGGACGACCCGGAGCGTCTCGTCCGCGACGGGATCGCCTTCACGCACGCGGAGATCGGGGAGGCGGCGGTCCGCCTCGGCGCGCTCGACCACCGGGTGCTCACCGTCCGCGAAGCGCCGCGCGAGACCTGGGCGGGCATGCTCCCGCTCGAGGCGGCCCTCGACGGCCTCTACGTCCTCGACATCGAGGTGCCGCGCGCGGAGGAGGTCCGCAAGTTCCTCGCCGCGAAGAAGCGCCTGGCCTTCTGCCAGATGTCCGGCGGGGACGACAAGGTGGACGTGGCCGCCATGAAGCGGGAGGTGGACGAGGTCTCCGCGGAGATCTTCGTCGAGGGCGCGCGCGTCTACTCCGCGCGCGTCCATGTGGTGACGCGCGGCGCGGCCGACGCGGCGATCAACGCCTTCTCGCGCGCCGGCATGGAGCTGGTCGCGGAAACCGCCTTCGCGGGAACGCTGCTGCTCCAGTGCCTGCCTCTGGCCTACGATCCGGCGAACGACCGCGCGCTGCGCCGCGGGCGCCGGATGCTCGGGCTCAACCTCGCCCACCTCCTCCCCCTTTACGGAGCCCTGCGCGGCACGCCTTCGCCCGACCTCCTGCTCCTGAACCGCCGCGGCGAGCCGGTCACCTTCTCGTTCTTCGATTCGCCCGTCGCGCCCCACGGGATCATCGCGGGCGTTTCGGGCTCCGGCAAATCCGTGCTGGCCAACGCCGTGATCTTGTCGGCGGCCCGGCGCGGCGCGCGCGTCTTCGTCCTCGACCGCGGGAACAGCTACCGCAAGCTCTGCGACACCCTGGGCGGCACCTACGTCGCGTTCGATCCCCGGGCGCCGAGGAGCATCAATCCCTGCGGAACGCTCCTCGACGAGGAGAAGAAGATCTTCCTGTCCGACATCGTTTCGGAAATGGGCTCCCAGGGCCAGCGCGAGCTGACCGTCAAGGAGCGCAGCCTCGTGGCCCGGGCCGTCGTGCGCGCCTTCGACCGCGCCGGAGGACGGGAGGTGCTGGTCGGCGACATCCGCCGCGCCCTCGCGGAGGATGTCGAGCGCGAAGCGCGCGACCTCGCCGTCTGCCTGGAGGTGTTCTGCGGCGACGGCCCCTACGCGGGCTTCTTCGACCGCCCCGCGGAGCCGGAAGGCGACGGCTGCCTCACCGTCTACGAGCTCGGGGAGATCGCGAAGCGCCGGGACGTCGCCAGCGTCCTCCTCATGGCGCTGATCCACCGGATCACCGAGTACGCGCGGGACCATCTCGCGCGGCAGAAATACCTGATTGTCGACGAGGCGTGGACGTTGCTGCGGAGCGCGACGACGGCGGGATTCCTCGAGGACGTCCTGCGCACGCACAGAAAACTTCAGTCGGCCGCCGTCATGGTCACCCAGCAGATCTCGGATTTCGAGGGGCGCACGGGCGAGGCGATCCGCGCGAACGCTCCGAACAGGCTGTTTCTGCAGCAGACCCCCGAAACGGTCCTCGCCATGGAGAAACTGCTCGACCTCTCCCCCGAGGAGAAGGCGCTGCTGGGAAAGATCCGCACGGTCAAGGGGCGGTTCAGCGAAATGCTGATCCAGTCGACGGAGACGCGGGGCGTCGCGCGCCTCTGTCCGGACCCTCTCTCCTATTGGGTCAGCACCAGCGACCCGAAGGACAATCTCCGGCTGGAGGCGCTGGTCCGCGAAAAGGGAAGTCTGCGGGCCGCCCTGGCCGCGGCGGCGGGCGAAGCGTGATCGACACCGTCTACGAGTTCGCGGGGTACTCGCTCGCGGAGCTGATCCGCGGCGTCTTTTCGTCCGTCGGCCTGCCCCTCGTCCTGGGCCTCGCCGGCACCGCGTGGCTCGTCCACGAGATGGCGTCCGAGCGCGCCTCCGTCCGCCAGCTGGCCGTCCATCTCTTCGCGCTCCTCCTCGCGTGGGGTCTGCTCTCCCCCACGCGGAAAGGGGAGATCGCCGCGCCCCGCCTCGCCGTCTGGGCGGGAGAGGCGGCCGACGTCCTTCAGAAGCGCGCGATCCAGGCGGTCCACGCGCGCTTCCTCGAGTCGCCTTTCGCGTGGGAGCGGCTGGCCGCCCTGGCGAGCTTCGCGACCGTGTCCGATCCCGCCCTCCGGAAGGAAGTCGGCGACTTCCTGGAAGGCTGCGCGAAACCCGCGCTCGCCCGCGCGGCGCCGGCGGCGGACAACCTCCTGGCCGACGGAGCGCTGCCCTACGACGAGGCCTGCGAGCGGCTCCGCGCCGGGCTCCGCGCGCGGATCTCGCGGCACGTGGAGTCCGATCCCGCGCATCGCGCGGCGGTCGAGACCGCCCTGGCGCACGATCCGGCCGGCGCGTCGGCCTTCCGCGCGCGCTATGAGGAAGAGGTCTGCCGCCGGGCCGTCGACGACCCGGGCAGCCCGACGAACGAAGCGGCGCTCGTCGCGGCGGCCCTCGGCCGCTACTCGTACATCGACGAGGCCCAGTCCACCGGCCGCTTCCCCTGGTGGGTGAAGGGCGGGATCTTCCAGCTCCCGGGGCTGTCCGAGCTCTGGGACCGGGGGGCGAACGTGGCGATCAGCGGCGCGGCCGAGCTGCAGCAGTCCTGGGACGGGAGGTTCAGCGCCAAGCAGAAGTATTGGCTCGCGACCGTCTATGGGCCGCACGTCTACGGCCTGTCGTTGCTGTTCCTGCTCGGCCTCTTCCCCGTCGCGGGGCTCTGGGCTCTCCTGCCGGGAAAGTGGACCGCGCTCGCGAACTGGCTGAAAGTCTTCGTTTCGGTGAAGCTCTGGCCCGTGTGCTGGGCGGCCTTGACGGCCTTCAACGCGAAGCGCTCGGCGATCGAGGCGTTCGACCCGGGGCCCCGCGGCTCGGGTGATGTGTTCTTCGCCGTGGTTTCCATGTATTTGCTCACGCCGGCGATCTGCTTCCTCGTCGTGCAGATGGGCGCGACGGCCGCCGCCATGCCCTTCGCGCAGGCCGTGCCGCCGCCGTCG
The DNA here is from genome assembly GCA_036383955.1 of Planctomycetota bacterium. Lineage (GTDB taxonomy): Bacteria > Planctomycetota > MHYJ01 > MHYJ01 > JACPRB01 > JACQFK01. The sequence continues at coordinate 4,989 of DASVNH010000024.1, forward strand.
GGGCCGGGCCTGGGGCCGGCGGGGGCGGTCGTCGGCGTGGCTCTCCGCGCGGCGAAATGAAAACGGCGGCGGGCCCGCGAGGACCCGCCGCCGATCGAACGCTTCCGGGCTTTAGCCCTTGAGGTTCTTCTCCACGAAGTCCCAGTTGACGAGCTTCCAGTACGCTTCCATGTACTTGGGGCGCGCGTTCCGGTAGTCGATGTAGTAGGCGTGCTCCCAGATGTCGCAGGTGAGCAGCGGCTTGTGCTTGTCGGTCATGGGATTGCCGGCGTCCTTGGTGCCCACGATGTCGAGCGACCCGTCCGCCTTCTTCACGAGCCAGCCCCAGGCCGAGCCGAAGAGGTTGACCGTCGTGTCGGTGAACTTCTTCTGGAAGTCCGCGAAGTTGCCGAAGGCCTTGTTGATCGCCTCGGCCATCGCGCCCTTGGGCTCGCCGCCGCCCTTCGGCGACAGGCCGTTCCAGTAGAAGGTGTGGTTCCAGGTCTGCGCGGCGTTGTTGAAGATCTTCGCCTCGCCGACCGACGCGACCACCATCTCGTCGAGCGACATCTTCTCGTACTTCGTGCCGGGGAGGAAGCCGTTCAGCTTGTCCACGTACGTCTTGTGATGCTTCCCGTAGTGGAACTCCAGGGTCTCCTTGGAAATGTGCGGCGCCAGCGCCGACATGTCGTACGGCAGGGGCGGCAGTTCGATCGCCATGGCCTTCTCCTTTTCCTCTGGAATATGGACAGTTTATACAGTTCAAACCCCCTGCTGGCAACGAAAACCCGTTGCCCCCGCGCCCGGACCGGGATAGACTTCTTTACATGCGCGCCTTCACCGACGCCGAACGGCCGGCCGTCCTCGACCTCCTGAAAACGCACGGTCCGCTCAACGCCCCGCGCCTCGCGGAGCTCCGGGGCGTCGCGCTCACCGCCGTCCGCCAGCAGCTCGCCGCCCTCGAGCGCGAGGGCCTCGTCCGCTCCAGCGTCCAGCGGCGGCGCGTCGGGCGCCCCACCCGCCTCTACGCGATCACCGAGAAGGCCGAAGCCCTGTTTCCGCAGGGATACGGACCCCTGGCCCTCTCGCTCCTGCGGCAGATCCGCGCGGTCGACGGGGACGCGAAGATCGACGCCCTCCTCGCCCGCCGCTCGCGCGACCTCCTCAAGGCCTACCGCGAGCGCCTGAAGGGCAAGACCGTCGCCGAGAAGTGGCGCGAGCTCGCCCGCATCCGCGCCGAAGAGGGCTACATGGCCAAGGGCGGCGCCGCCGGGCTCACCGAGCACCACTGCCCCATCGCGGCGATCGCCCGCGAGTTCCCCCAGGTCTGCGCCTTCGAGAAGCGCCTCTTCGAGCAGGTCCTCGGGGCCAAGCTCGAGAGGACCGACCACCTCGCGTCCGGCGGGCGCGCCTGCGTCTACGCGCGGAAGAGCTAGTCCTTCTCCAGCCACACGGTGTCCACGACCGTCCCCAGCTCCTCCCGCAGGAGCGCGCGGGCGCGGAACGCGCGGACCCGGGCCGTGCCCTCGGAGACGCCGATGATCTCGGCGACCTCCGGATAGTCCATGTTGTCCACATAGCGGAGCACGAAGGCCTCCCGCATGGACGTCGGAAGCCGCCCCACCGCGATCTCGATGCGCTCGGCCATCTCGTGGCGGATGACGCTGGTGAGCACGCCGCGCGCCTTCGCGGGCTGGCCCTCGAGGACGTCGGGCCCGGCGGAGGTCGCGTGCCGCGACTTGTCGCGCAGGTGCTTGCGGCAGAGGTTGAGGGCGATCCCGTAGAGCCAGGTGGAGAACTTCGAGCGGCCCTCGAAGCGGTCGGCCTCCTTGAGGGCGGCCGCCAGCGCCGCCTGGACCAGGTCCTCCGTCTCGCGGCCGACCATCATGGCCACGAAGCGGGCGAGCCCGTCGCGGTGGGGCGCGACCAGCGCCTCGAACGCGTCAGTTTTCATAGCGTTTCAGGAGCTCCTCGAACTCCGGCCGTTCCCGGAGCTCGCCCAGCTCGCCGTCCTCCCGCAGATCGTCCGGCCTCACCCCGAGCTTGAGCGCCTCCTCAAGCTGGGCGAGCGCGGCGGGGTCGTCCCCGCGGAGGGTCTTCGCCATCCGCCGGTGCGTCTCGCGGTAGCGGCGCAGCAGCGCCTGGAACGCCGGGCGGGGCCGCAGCACCGCGAGCGTCGCGTCGTCCCGCAGCTCCCCGGGGGCCGCCCCGAGCTTCAGCGCCGATTCCACGTGGACCAGCGCCTTGCGCTCGTCGTCGACCAGCGCCCGCGCCATCCACCGGTGGTTGTCCCGCAGGAGCGCCCCGCGGTCCTCCTCCGGCAAATCGTCCCCCGTGATCAGCTTCGCCGCCGCCATCGCCGGCCCGGCCCGGCCCAGATGGTGTCGCAGGTCCCGCGCGGCGGCCAGGAGCCGGCTCCGGGACTCCCCCGCCCACACGAACGGGGCCAGCAGCGGATCGTCCGGCACGATCCGGTCCAGCGGCGTCCGCGGCGCGAGCCGGCGCAGCGACTCCGCCGCCTCGTCCCAGTCCCCCTCGAGCGCCCGCAGCACCGCCCGCAGGAACAGCGCCGCCGGATAGTGGTCGCGCTTCAAGCGCTCGTCCAGCGCCTCCTCCATCTCCGCGCGCAGCGCCGGGGTCAGCGGCTCCACGGCCGGGTCCCGCAGGATCCGCAGGAAGCGGAGATACGCCGCCTGCACGCTGACGTCCAGCGCCTTCCCCCCCGCCTCCCCCGCGTCCTCCAGCGCTTCCAGCGCCAGCTCCAGGCGGCCGTCGAGCCCCAGCAGCACCGCTTGCAGCATGAACGACTCCGCCGACAGCGGCGCCAGCTTCCCGAAGCGGTCCGCGATCTCGTGCGCGGTGGCGGGGTCCCCCGAGAGCCGCGCCACGATCGCGCGCGGCGGCAGGAGGAAGGGCTCGTCGGCCTCCTCCAATTCCGCCCGGAGGGTGGCGAGCGCCTGCTTCTGCGCCTCGCCCTGGGGGTCGGGCCAGACGTCCCACAGCTCGATGTGCGCGCGCAGGAGGAGCGCGTGGGCCTTCGGCGCGCCGCCGTTCTCCGCGTTGCGGAGCTTCAGGCGCGCCGCCTCCTGCTTCCCCTCGAGGTGGCGGAAGAGCGCCGCCATGAGCAGCGCCTCCGAGCCCTTGAGGTCGTGGGGCGGGGCGATCGACAGCTTGAAGAGGCCCGGCGATACGAAGCGCTGGATCGCGCGCGCGGACATGAGCTCGACGATGACGCGTTCGTAGCCCTTCA
>DASVNH010000025.1:0-15229 GCA_036383955.1 Planctomycetota bacterium
TTGAGGCGACGCCTGACCGTTAACTCGGACGGGCGGCGAGGAGGCGGCGGGCCCAGTCCTCGATCCAGGCGCGCTCCTCGAGGCGGGACAGGGGCTCGGCGGGCAGCGCCTCGATGCCCTGGCGCGCGCCGAAGATCGCCCCGGCCATGGCGCCGATGGTGTCGACGTCCCCCCCGAGCGAGACGATGAACTCCATCATGGGCAGGAACTCGTGGAAGCGGTGGGCGACGTGGACGGCCGTGGTCGCCGAGCGGTGCGCCTCGACGCCCGCCCCGAAGATCGCGCGGACCTGGTCGGCCGTGTGCGGCTCTCCGGCGACGAGCAGCCGGTCCCGGAACTCGGGTTCGCGACATCCTTCGCGGAGCGCGGGGAGGTCGAGCTCGCCGTTCAGCGCCATCGCCGTCGCCCGCGCGATGAGGACGCCGCCCTCGACGCCCAGCGGATGCGCGTGGGTGATCGAGGCCGCGCGCGCCGCCGGCTCCGCCGGGTCCTTGAAGAACAGCCCCAGGGGCGCCGCGCGCATCGCCGCGCCGTTGCCGTACGAGCCCTGGGGGAAGACGACTTTCGTGGACGAGCGCCAGTCGAAGCCCTGCCGGATCCGCTCCAGCAGCCGCCGCGCCCCGCCGCCGTAGCCGCGCTTGAAGTCGGCGCCCTCGGCCCAGGTCTTCGCCAGATGGTCCTCGTCCAGCCCGCCCTTCTCGGCCAGCGAGCGGGTCAGGCCCATCGCCATCTCGGTGTCGTCGGTCCAGCGCAGGGGCGCGCCGTCCAGCTGGAGCGTCATGCCCGGCCGCCCGCCCTCGTGGCGCGCGCCCAGGGCGTCGCCGAGCGCGAGCCCCAGCAGGCTGCCCGTAAAGCGCGCTTCGAGTTCCATCGCGAGCTAGTATAGTCCGTGCGCGAGAATCACGCCCGGGAACAGTATTTCTTCGCCCCCGAGACGGCGGCCCGCCTCGCCGACCTCCTCGCCCGCTACGAGCGGCCCTGCTGCCTCTGCGCGCCCACCGTCGGCCGCCTCCTCGCCGAGCGCAAGAAACCCTGCGCCGTGCTGGACGTCGACGAGCGCTTCGCCGACGTCCCCGGCTTCCTTCGCTGGGACGTCGAGCGCCCGACGCCGCTGGCGGCGACGTTCGACGCCCTCCTCTGCGATCCGCCGTTCTTCAACGTGAATCTGGGCCGGCTGTTCCGGGCGATCCGGCTGCTGGCGAAGTTCGACGTCCGCCTTCCGCTCTTCGTCACCGGCCTGCGGCGCCGCTCCCGCGCGCTGATCAAGGCCTTCGCCGCCTTCGACCTGAAGCCGACCGGCCTCCTCATGTCCTACGTGACCGTTCAGGAGGTCGAGAAGAACGCGATCGAGCTATACTCGAACGTCTGACATGGCATTCGTGGCGATCGACTTCGAGACGGCCAACGCCGGGCGGGAGAGCGCCTGCGCGGTGGGCCTGGTGCGGGTGGAAGGCGTCGAGATCGTCCGGCGCGAGACGCGGCTGATCCGCCCGCCGAGCCCCGACTTCTCCTTCACCTGGTGCCACGGGATCACCTGGGAGGACGTCGTCGACCAGCCGCCGTTCCACGACGTCTGGCGCGAGCTGCTTCCGATGCTCGACGGCGCTTCGTTCCTGGCCGCGCACAACGCGCGCTTCGACCGCGGGGTGCTGGACGCCTGCTGCAAGGCCGCCGGGCTCGAGACCCCGGCGCTGCCGTTCGAGTGCACGGTGAAGATCGCGCGGAAGGCGTGGAACATCCGGCCGACGCGGCTCGACGTCGTGTGCCGCGCGCTCGACATCCCCCTGAACCACCACGAGGCGGGATCGGACGCCGAGGCCTGCGCCCGGATCCTGCTGGCGGCGGGCGAAGAAGGCGCTTTATAATAGGCGGCCATGGGAAATCACGTCTGCATGGGCGCCATGATGCAGTGCACGTTCGGGGTGGCCCCGTCCACCCTGGTCGTGCTGCCGGACAAGATGGTGATGACGTCCAACATGCCCGCCGCGAACATCATGGACAACAAGCCCATGGTGAACATCCCGCCGTTCGGGATGTGCAACAGCCTGGCGAACCCGATGGTGGCGGCCGCGACGTCCGCCGCCCTCGGCGTGCTGACGCCGATGCCCTGCATCCCCGTGACGACCGCGCCCTGGGCCCCCGGCAGCCCCACGGTCCTGGTGAAGAACATGCCCGCGCTCAACGACAGCTCCAAGCTCATGTGCAACTGGGCCGGGGTCATCAGCATCAACATGCCGGGGCAGATGACCGAGCAGGTTCCCTAGTTCGGGGCGGCCTGGCGCTGCAGCTCGGAGAGGATCCCTTCCAGGCGCCGCACCTTCGCCTGGCTCTCCGGCACGGAATCGAAATCGGCCCGCAGCGAGCGGATGAGCTGGCCCAGCCGCTCCGCCTGGAGCCGGAGCGCCTCGTTCCGGCGGAACATCTCCGCGTAGACGCCGACCTTGAAGCGGAGGAAGTCGGGATCCACCGGCGTGAACAGGTAGTCCGTGGCGCCGACGACGAAGCCCTGGCTCACGTGCGTCGGCGTCTGGTGGATCGCGGACATGAACACGATCGGCGTGTAGCGGGTCTTGTAGCGCCGGCGGAGCAGGGTGGCCGTCTCGAAGCCGTCCATCTCGGGCATGCGGATGTCGAGGAGAATGACGCTCAGCTCCTCGCGGCGGGCGACGTCCAGGGCCCGCGGGCCCGAGTCGGCGAGGAAGACCGCGTAGTCGCGTTCGAGCACCGCCTGGTAGGCGAGGCGGTTCGCGGCGTGGTCGTCGACGATGAGGACGGCGGCACGGCGGTTCATTCCCGCAGCGTAGCGGCGCGCGAGGCGGGCGCCGACCCGAATGCGGTCTAAGGGGAACCCTGAACGCCGCGCTCCACGAACCGGAGCGAGAGGGAGTTGATTCAGTGGCGCAGGCCGGTGGGCGGCGGGCCGTCGGCGAAGATGTGGCCCAGGTGGCCGCCGCAGCGCGAGCAGACCGCCTCGACGGCCCCGTCTTCGCGCGTGGCCACCGCGCCCGGAAGCGCGTCCCAGAAGGACGGCCAGCCGCAGGCGTCGTACTTCGTCGTCGAATCGTAGAGCGGCTGCGCGCAGCCGGCGCAGACGTAGAGGCCGTCGCCTTTATGGTGGAGCAGCTTGCCCGTGTAGGGCCGCTCGGTGCCCCCCTGGCGGAGCACGTGGAACTGCTCGGGGGTCAGGCGCTTCTTCCACTCGGCTTCGCTGGCCGGCAGCGCGCTTTCGGGCACGCCGGGGCTGTCGCAGCCCACGCAGTCGAAATCCGCCATGCCTAGATTGTCGCGCGGAGCGGGCGCGCGGTCAAGCCAGTCGCAAGACCGCGTCCTTGAGACGGCGGCGCGGGGCCGGCGACAGGCGGTCGAGCGCGGCGCGCAGCGGCGTCCAGCGCAGCCGGCGGATCTCGGCGCCGGGCTGTCCGTCGCGCGGGGCGCGGCCGGAGAACAGATAGGCGCGGCTGCCGTCCTTGCGCGGATAGACGCCCAGCAGGCGTCCCAGGCGGGCGCGCAGGCCGGTCTCCTCGCGGACTTCCCGGAGCGCGGCGCGGCGCGGCGATTCTCCCCGCTCCAGCTTGCCGCCCGGCAGCTGCCATTTGCGGTCGGAGCGCGGCTGGACGAGCAGCACGCGTCCGTTGGAACGGAGCACGACGAAAGCTGAATCGTTCGGCATGAAACCCCTCTCCCCTTGATGAGCCCATTTTACATTGCTCCCGCGGCCCGCGGTAGTGGAAAATCGGCCCATGACGAATCCGTTCGAGTCGACCGCCGACGTCTATCGCGTCCGGACGAAGGCCGCCGGCCCCGTCGGCAAGCTGCCCGTCACCGAGGAGCTGCTGCGCGACCGCCCCAGCGGCGACCTCTTCGGCATGACCCAGGACGCCGGCATGGGCTGGACGCCCTCGGAGCTCGGCGGCAAGCGCTTCCTCATCCTCTCCACGCTCGGCGGCGTCCGCGCCCCCGACGGCACCCCGATCGCCCTCGGCTACCACACCGGCCACTGGGAGCTCGGCCTCCTCGTCGAAGCCGCCGCCCGCGAATTCCGGGCGAATCGAACCGTCCCTTTCGCCGGGTTCTGCTCCGATCCCTGCGACGGCCGCAGCCAGGGCACCCATGGGATGTTCGACTCCCTTCCGTACCGCAACGACGCCGCCATCGTCTTCCGCCGCCTGATCCGCTCCCTCCCGACGCGGGCCGGCGTCCTCGGCGTCGCCACCTGCGACAAGGGCCTGCCCGCGATGATGATGGCCCTCGCGGGAGCCCCCGATCTCCCTTGCGTGCTCGTCCCCGGCGGCGTCACCCTCCCGCCCATCAGCGGCGAGGACGCCGGAAAAGTGCAGACCCTCGGCGTCCGCTTCGCCCACGGCCTCGTCACCCTCGAGGAGGCCGCCGACCTCGGCTGCCGCGCCTGCGCCACCCCCGGCGGCGGCTGCCAGTTTCTCGGGACGGCGGCGACGTCCCAGGTCGTCGGCGAGGCCCTCGGACTCTCATTGCCGCACTCGGCGCTCGCGCCCTCCGGCGAGCCCGTCTGGCGCGACCTCGCCGTCCGCTCGGCCCAGGCGCTCATGGAGCTCGAAGCGAAGGGGATGAAGACGCGCGACATCCTCACGCCCGCCGCGATCCGCAACGCGATGATCGTGCACGCGGCCTTCGGCGGCTCGACGAACCTGCTCCTGCACATCCCGGCGATCGCGCACGCCGCCGGGCTGCCCCGGCCGTCGGTCCAGGACTGGATCGACGTCAACCGCAAGACGCCGCGGCTCGTCTCGGTGCTGCCGAACGGGCCGATCCACCATCCGACCGTGCGCGTGTTCCTCGCGGGCGGCGTGCCGGAAGTCATGCTCCACCTGCGCGACCGCCTCGACCTGAAGGTCCGCACGGTCGCGGGCCTCACGCTCGGCGAAACCCTCGAGGCGTGGGAGACGAGCGAGCGCCGCGCGAAGTTCCGGGAGATCCTCAAGACGTCCGACGGGGTCGATCCGGAGGACGTCATCATGGATCCTTTCCGCGCGGCGGAGAAAGGGCTGACGTCGACGGTCGCGTTCCCCACGGGCAACGTCGCGCCGGAAGGCTCGGTGGTGAAGGCGACGGCGATCGACCCCTCGACCTTCGACAAGGACGGGATGTACCGCAAGACCGGCCCCGCGCGGGTCTTCACGAGCGAGCACGAGGCGATCGCGGCGATCAAGCGGAACGAGATCAAGGGCGGCGACATCCTGGTCCTCGCCGGCTGCGGACCGATGGGGACGGGCATGGAGGAGACCTACCAGCTCACCGCGGCGCTCAAGCACCTGCCCTTCGGCAAGCAGGTGGCCCTCGTGACCGACGCGCGCTTCTCCGGCGTCTCGACCGGCGCCTGCGTGGGCCACGTCGGCCCCGAGGGGCTGGCGGGCGGGCCGATCGGGAAGCTGAAGGACGGCGACGTCCTGAAGGTGCTCATCGATCCGATCCGGCTGCGCGGAAGCATCGACCTGGTGGGGGAGGGCGGCCGGAGTTTCACGCCCGAGGAAGGCGCGAAGATCCTGGCCGCGCGCCCCACGCGCCCGGACCTCAAGCCGCATCCGGCGCTGCCGGACGACACGCGGCTCTGGGCGGCTCTGCAGGCGGCGGGCGGCGGCACCTGGGGCGGCTGCGTCTACGACGTCGACGCCATCCTCCGGCGGCTTTCCTCCTGAGTCACGCCTTCCAGCGGCAGGTGATCCGCGCCCCGCCCCCGCGCGAGCGGCGCAGACGGAGCGTGCCGCCGATGGCCTCGGCGCGGAAGCGCATGATCCGCAGGCCCGAGCCGGACAGCGAGGCGCGTTCGCTCGGCAGGCCGCGGCCGTCGTCCTGGACGTCGAGCTCCAGCGCGTTGCCGTGCCGGGCCAGCTTGATCAGGATCCGCGAGCCGCCGGAGTACTTCACCGCGTTGTTCACCGCCTCCTGGGCGATCCGGAAGACCTGGAGCGTCGTCTCGGGGTTCAGCGCGACGCTCCCCGCGGTGTTGTCGAAGCCGCAGCGGAAGCCGGAGCGCCGGCTCGTCACCTCGGCGAGGCGGGCGATGCCGCCCGGCAGGCCCAGGCTCGTCAGCTCGGCGGGGAACACGCCGCGGGACAGGTCGTGGACTTCCCGCAGCACCCGCTGGAGGCCCTTGGTGACTTCCTTGGTCACCGCTTCCGACTTCCGGCGGCCGCCGGGCATCGCGCGCATCATGAGGGCGAGCCCGGTCAGCTCCTGGCCCACGCTGTCGTGCAGCTCGCGGCCGATGCTCGCGTGCTCCTGGGAGACGGCCTCCGCGAACTCCTTCTGGAGGCGCTTGCGGTCGACGACTTCCCCCAGCTGCAGGCCGGCGGCGTCGAGGGCCGCGCGTTCCGCGTCGTCCGGCGGGCGCCGCGAGCGGCAGAAGAGCTCGAGGACGCCCAGCACGTCCTGTCCGCGCCGGATCGGCACGGCGGCGACGCAGCGCAGGCCGCCCTTCTCGGCGACCCGCCCGCGCGAGCCCAGATCTCGCGACACTTTGTCGGTCCACTCGAGGCGGCCCGAGGCGAGCGAGAGGCGGACCGGGTCGTTCGGCGCGAACGGGCGCCGGCCCGCCCGGAGCCGGTCGGCCAGGGTTTCGATCGCGGCGTCCGGCGGGATCCACTGGACCTCGAGGGCCAGCGTCTTCCGCGACTTCCCCTCGCGCAGGTACGCCTGGCCGAGCGTCCAGCCGCCATGCCGGCAGATCCGCTCGAGGGCGAGGCTCAGCGCCTGTCCCGCGCTCTCGGCCTCGTTGGACGTCCGCGCCAGATCGTACAGGAGCCGCAGGTGGGCCGTCCGCTCCTCGACCCGCCTCTGCAGGGACTCGTTGGCGGACTTGAGCTCCTCTTCGAAGCGCTTGGCTTCGCTGACGTCCGTCATCACGACGACGCTGCCCTTGTCCAGCCCCCCTTCCAGGTGGAGGCGGCGCGAGCTGACCAGGAGGTGCCGCGGAACCCCGTCCGCGGGGAGCATCACGGCCTCGCAGCGGAAGAGGCCGGCGTTCAGGAGCGTTGACTGGAGGTTGGCGGGCAGGATCGTCCGGCCGCGGAGCTGGAGGCTCAGGGGGAAGGCTTCGTCGAGGGAGCGGCCGAGCGGGTTTCGCCCCGCCAGCCGCCACGCGGCCTGGCTCGCCCGCAGCACCACGCCCTCCTTGCTGAGGACGACGATGGCCTCGGCGACCTCGTTGAACACCGCCCGGGTCACCCGTCCCGACGTGAGCACGCCTTCGTATCGCTTCTGCAGCAGGAGGTTCTCGACCCGCACGGCGACGGCCGGCCCCACCCGATCGACGCGGACGAGCGTCGGCACGGGCGCGCCTTTCCGGGGCAGCAGATAGAGCTCCAGCTCCCGGGTCGGGCCGCTTTTCTCGAGCAGCCGGGTGAAGCCGTCCTTGTCCCGCCCGGCGACGAGCCGGTTGAAGAGGCGGCCTTTCAGCGCCGCCGCGCCCCGGCCCGCGAGCCGCGCGAGGGACGCGTTGACGTAGAGGATCCGGCCCTGCCGGTCCAGCAGCGCCGCGCCGCTGTCCACGCGGTCGAGGAGCGCGCGGTAAAGCTCCGCGGTCCTCGCCGTAGGGCCCACCGTCAGCTCTCCCAGACCTTGCGGGCGCCGACCGCGACGATCGGAAAAGGCGCTTCGCTGGCGGGTTCGGATCCCCGGTCGGACCTTTTCCTCATGATGCTCCGCTTCCGGCGACAGTAGCCGTCCGGAAGGCGCTTGTCAAAGGTTGATGGCCCTGTTTTTCCCCGCCCGTTTGGCGGCGTAGAGCGCGCGGTCGGCCTGGCGGAACAGCTCCTCGGGGGTGCGTCCGTCCTCCGGAAAGGTGGCGACGCCCGCGGAGAGGCTGACTTTCAGCGGCCGGCCGGCGATGGAGATCCGGCGCGCGTGGAGCGAGCGCACGACGCGGGAGGCGCGGCGCAGCGCGGCGTCGCGGGGGACGTCGGGCAGCACCACCTCGAACTCGTCGCCGCCGAAGCGGCCGACCTGCGCGGGACGTCGCGCCACCGCGTCCTCCTCGCGGACGGCCTTGCTGATCTCCTGGGCGACGCGGCGGAGGAGCTTGCTGCCGGCGTCGTGGCCGTGCTCCTCGTTGATCCGGCGGAATTCGTCGAGGTCGAAGAGGAGGAGGGCCGCGGCGCCGCCGGAGCGGCGGGCGCGGCGGACTTCGCGGCCCAGGATGGCCCGCAGGGAGGCGTGGTCGTGGAGCCCGGTCAGCTTGTCGCGCGAGGCCGCGTCGTGGAGCCGGGTGCGCTCCAGGAGGAGGGCGATGTGCTCGGCGGCGAAGTCCGCGAAGCGGAGGTCGCGGACGTGGGCGGGGCCCCCGCGGCCCTCGCCGTCGAGGAAGAGGACGCCGGCCAGGGAGCGCCGGACGCGGAGGGGGAACCAGGCGGCCCAGCGGCCCTCGGGGTCGCGGATCAGGAGCGGCCGGCCGCTCGCGCGCACCCGGTCGACGCCCGCCTTCCAGAGCGCCGGCCCGCCGCGCGGGCCCGCGCCCCGGGACGCGTGGCCGTCGAGGCCCACGAGCAGGCAGCGGCGCGCGCCGTAGATCTCCCGGACGCGTTCCAGCGCGACGTCCAGGCGCCGCCGCACGGACGCCCGCGCGGGGAGGGGGGCGAGGCGGCGGGCCATCGATTCTTTCACGCTCTCTGCGTCCAGAAAGCGGACGCGCCGGGCATCCGGCCATCGGGGGCGGGCGGAACCGGAGATCGGGGGAATCCCGAGCGTCAGCGGCCGTGCACCCACTGGGTGGCGTGCTGGACGAGCTGCACGGCGCTGGTGATGCTCAGCTTCTCCTTGATGTGGGCCCGGTGGGTCTCGATCGTCTTCACGCTCAAGTGCAGTTCCTTGGCGATCTCCCGCATGGGCAGGCCGCGGCCGATCATCTCGAAGACCTCGAGCTCGCGGTCGCTGAGGCGCTCCATGGGGGAGCGGTCGCGGACCTTCTCGCCCTGGCTGACCATGTGCAGCAGGCGGTCGGACATCGCCTGGCTGAGGTAGATCTTGCCCGCCAGGACGCGGCGGATCGCGTTCTCCAGCTCGTTCACCGCCTCCTGCTTCATGACGTAGCCGCGGGCGCCGGCGCGCAGGGCGCGCTCGGCGAACAGCGTCTCGTCGTGCATCGAGAGCACGAGCGCGGGGATGTCGGGATGCCGGATCTTCAGGTCCTTCAGGAGCTCGAGGCCGCCCGCGCCCTTGAGGGAGAGGTCGACGATGACGAGGTCGGGCTTGAGGGTGTCGATCGCCGGCAAGGCGTCCTCGACCCGGTCCGCGTCGCCGCAGACGAAGAAGTCGGGCTTCTGGCTGACCAGGTCGGCGATGCCCTTGCGGACGATCGGATGGTCGTCGACGATCAGGATCCGGGTCCTGGCTTTCTTGAGCGGCGGCGCCTTGGTCTTCATGGGTGCTCCTCTAGGCCGAGTCCAGTATCACGCATTCCACAAGAACGCCTCCCCCCGGCTGATCCGCGACCCGGAGCTCGCCCCCGATCGCGCGCGCCCGCGACTTCATCACCCGCAGGCCCATGCCGTCGGCTTTCACCGCCGGTCCCAATCCCTTCCCGTCGTCCCGCACGGTCACCCACGCGCGTTTCGACTCCCGCTTCCCCTCGATCCGGATCCGCCGCGACCGCCCGTGCTTCACGGCGTTGGTCACCGCCTCCTGGACGATCCAGTACAGATTGCGCGCCGACGCCTCGTCCCGGAGGCTCAGGCCGTCGTCCCAGGTCAGCTCCACGCGCACGCCGAAGGTCTCCTCCACGAACTTCGCCATGTCCTTCAGGTAGTCGGGCAGCGCCCCCGCGACCAGCCCCGCCGGATAGACGCCCCGCGTCAGCGACCGCGCCTTGCCGATCGCCTTCCGCGCCAGCGTCTCGATCGCCCCCGCCTCCGCGGCCAGCGCGGGCGAGACCGCCGCCAGCTTCGACTTCAACAGCCCGCACGACAGCGCCACTCCCGTCAGGTCCTGGCCCAGGCCGTCGTGCAGGTCCTGCCCGACCCGCTCGCGTTCCTTCTCCGCGATCTCCGCCGCGCGGGTCTCGAGCGTGCGCAGCTCGGTGAGGTCGACGCCCGTCGACACCACGTAGGTCGGCACGCCGTCCGCGTCGGAGAGCACCGTGTCCCACCAGGCGACCCGCCGGATCTGCCCCTCCTTCGTTCTCCAGGAAAGCTCCTGCCGCGCGCGCACCCGCTCGGGCCGGATCGGGTCGAACGCCGCCTTCCAGGCCGGCGCCTCCGCCTCCGGGACCAGGACGTCCCACAGGAATCTCCCGCGGATCTCGTCCGCCCGGTAGCCGCTCAGGGTCTCGCACGCCCGGTTGAAAAGAACGATGCGGCCGCGGGCGTCGAGCACCAGCGTCGGCGCGCCCGCCCCGTCCAGCACGGCCGACAGCAGCGCCGGATCCCGGCGCAGGCGGTCTCCCTCCCGCCGCTCCCGGCCGTGCAGGTAAATCTCCCCGCTCACGGCTGTGTCCGGAGAGTGTCTGCCCAGAGTATCCACATCCCGACCTTCCTCCCAGTTCTCCGGGCGCGGCGGGTGATCATCCCGCCAGGGCGCCGCGGGTTCAAGGAAAATGCGATAAAGCCGCGTTAGAGCGCTACAATCCCTCCGCTGGAATCCTGCACTCGACGAGCACGCCGCCGTCCGGATGATTCACGATCGTCAATCCGGCGCCGATGGCGCGCGCGCGCGAACGCATCACCAGGAGGCCCATGCCCCCCGGCTTCACTTCCGTGCCGAGCGACTTCCCGTCGTCGCGAACGCTCACGCAAACTCCGAGCAGGTCCCGCCAGCCGCGCACGCGGATCCGCTTCGGATCCCCGTGCCGCACGGCGTTCATGACCGCTTCCTGCACGATCCAGTAGAGGCTGCGGGCCTCCGCCTCGCCGGGCACCAGGGCCCCCGCCTCCCATTCCACGTCGCAGCGCACCCAGAAGGTCTCCTGCACCATCCGGGTCAGCTCGCGCAGGAATTCGGGCAGCGCCTCGCCGTCGAGCCCCACCGGATACAGGCCCCGCGCCAGCGTGCGCGTCCGCCCGATCGTCTTGGTGAGCAGCTCCCCGATGCGCCGCAGCTCGGAGGCCGACTCCCGCGAGCGCGCGCCCATCTTGATCTCGAGGGCCCGGCAGGCCAGCACCACCCCGGTGAGGTCCTGGCCGATCCCTTCGTGCAGGTCCTGCCCGAAGCGCCGCCGCTCCCGCTCCGTCGCCTCCATGAGCGCGCGGTGCAGGTGGTTGAGCTCCGTGACGTCCCGCGCGACCACCGCCGCGCCCGTCACCGCGCCGGCCGCGTCGCGCAGCGGGGAAACCGACAGCGAGACGTCGATCCGCCGCCCGTTCTTGTGCCGGCGCACGGTCTCGAGGTTCCGGATCCGCTCGCCTTTCCGCACCGAAGCCAGCAGGCTCGCCGCCTCCCCCGCGCGCTCCGGCGGCACCATCATCATGAACGGCCGCGTCAGGATCTCCTCCGCCGCGTAGCCGTACACGCGCTCCGCCGCCTGGTTCCACGACAGGATCGCCCCGTCCAGGTTCATGCTGTAGATCACGTCGTCCGTCAGGGCCACCACCGCCGCCATCGCGTCGTGCTCCTCGAGCCGGCGCGCGGCGTCGCCGACGTCCCGCATCACGCAGAGGACGCGGTCGGGCCCGCAGGGGGAGATCCGGGTCTCGAAGCGCCGCGGCCCCTCCCGGGTCGTGATCGGGAACTCGAAGGAGCGCGGGCTCGACGACTCCAGCGCCTGGGCGATCGCCGCCAGGAACCCGGCCGCCTCGTCCGGCGACAGCGCCTCCTGCAGCGAGAGCTCCCGGCCGCCGAGCGACCCGGGCCCGCGGCCCCACGACTCGAGGATCGAGCCGTCGCGGTCGACCAGCAGCACCGGATCGGGCAGCGCGTTGAGCAGCGAGCGCTCGCCCGGCACCGCCGCCGACAGCGCCAGCAGCAGCAGGCCCGGCTGCGGCGACGACACCGCCGCGCGCGTCAGCGCCGGCGTCCGCGGCAGGCGCACCTCGAACGCGCGCTCGACTCCGTCCGCCCCCGCGAGATCGCCGGCGGCGCGGCGCACCCGCTCGGAGAAGAGGAGGCCGGCGACGTCCGCCAGCGGCCGCCCCGCGAGGCCGTCGGACGGGCGCCCGACGGCCTCCGCGAACGAGCGGCTCGCGCTCAGCACGCCCATCGTCGCGGCGTCGACCAGCGCCAGCGGCGTCGGCGCGCGCAGGACGAGACGCTCTTCCGCCGCGGTCATGGCACCATTAGTCGATCGGCGCGGAACGAAAGCAAGGACAACAGGGGGGTCATCGGGGTTCCCCCGACCCCCCGATTTCCACCGAGAGGGGAATCAGGCGGACGCCCGATGGCCCCGGCCCCCCGATCCGGGGTAACGTCCGACCATGACGCTGGTGAAGGACGTGTGCACGCGCGAGGTGAAAGCCGGCGCCCCCGACGACACCCTCGCCGAAGGCGCCGCGCTCCTGTGGACCTTCGACTGCGGCATCCTGCCCGTGGTCGACGACGCGCGCCGGCTGCTCGGCGTGGTGACCGACCGCGACATCTGCATGGCGGTGGCCACGCGCGACCAGCGCGCTTCGCAGCTGCGGCTGCGCGAGGTGATGTCGGGCGACCTCGCCGTCTGCGGCCCGGACGACGCCCTCGCCGCCGCCCTCGAGCGGATGGCGCGCGCGCGGGTCCGGCGGCTGCCGGTGGTCGACGCCGCGGGCGCGCTCCTGGGCATGCTGTCCATCAGCGACGTCGTCCGCGCCGGCGCGGCCGTCCCCGAGACGCTGCGCGCGCTGCGGGCGATCGCCGAGCCCCGGCGGGAGGACATCCTCGAGGAGATCGGGTCGCCGGCGGCGACCACGACGCGATAGAGGAGGAAGCGCGGACATGAAGAACGTGGAATCGGTCAAGAAGGTCGTCCTGAAGGTCGAGGCGCCGGGCGCCCGGGACGTCGTGCTCACCGGCGACTTCAGCGGCTGGGCCCCGGGGATGCTGCGCCTGGCCCGGGCGGCGGGCGGCGCCTGGAGCGGAACGCTCGAGCTCGCGCCCGGCGAGTACCAGTACCGGCTCATCGTCGACGGCCAGTGGCGCGACCACGCCCAGGCCCAGCGGCGCGTCCCGAATCCCTTCGGCGGGGAAAACTGCGTGCTCGTGGTGCGATAGGGCGGATTGAGAACAGGGGAGTGCATATGCAGGAAGAGTTCGCGCGGCCCGTCGTCCTGGTGATCTCCGAGGATCCCTCGGCCCGGGTCAACCTGACGGACGTCCTGGCCGGCCACGGCTATCCGTGCGCGTCGGCTCCGGCGGACTACCGGGGCTTCGAGCTCGTGCGCCGCGCCCGGCCGGACATCGTCCTGGCCCAGTCCGACCGCGACGGGCGCGGCTGGTCCCAGCTCCGGGAACGGGTCGAGAAGATGTCGCCGCGCAGCCGGCTCATCCCGCTCGACGGCTCCGTGGAGCGGGACTTCTCGTCCGGCGAGCCCTGGACGGCGGAGGATGTCCTGCGCCGCATCGAGGAGGCGGAGGAGTCGACCGACAAGCGCTGCCGCACGCGGCGCTTCGACCTGCGGCCGCGCCGCAGCCCCTGGCCCAGCGTCCTCTGACCGTCGCGCCCGCTCCCCGCCCGGGGAGCGGGCTTTCGCCGCGGCCGCCCGGCCGACGGCTACTCGGAGTACAGCAGCACCGAACGAAGGAATTTCAGGTGGGCCGCGTCGCGGTCCGCGAACTGCTGGAAGAGGGCCCGCGCGTCCCCGTCGCGCGCCGCGCCCGCCAGTTCGTGGTAGAAGCGCGAGCGCTCGTCCTCCACGCACTCGGCGAGGTACAGCGCCACGTCGCGGTGGATCGGGCCTTCGCCGAAGCCGTTCCGATGGGACGGGAAGCGCTCGCGCAGGAAGCCCGCGAGCTCGGCGTCCTCGGCAGGCTCCGCCGCGCCGCGCGCCAGGCGCTCCAGCGCGCGCAGCTGGACGTCCCAGTCCGCGATCCGCTCGTCGAGGACTTTGTGCAGCGGCTTGTCCTGGGGGTCCGCGAAGCGCCGGAGACTTCGGAGACGGAGGCCGCACAACCGTTCGACCCGCCGGCACAGCGCCAGCTGGCCCGATCGCGTCAACGCCTCGATCTTCATCCCGACCTTCCTTCTCGACCCAGGCCTGACGTTAGCGGCCGCCGGCCGGCGCAGCCTATCGGGCGCCGGCTGAATGGACTCTCCGACTTCGCCTGATCCGCGGAACGAAGCGCGGGAGCCGGGGATCAACGGTTGAATGAACGTGTTGAGACCGGACCAGATCGAGCGGGTGTATCAAACGACCGACGCCCTCCTCCTCCACCGCGACTGGGTCGTCGTGCCGCTGGACGCCGTCGCGCGCCCCGCGGAGCTCGTCATGCCCGACGGCAAGCTGCTCATCCACGCGCCGGGCGGGCCGGCCTTCGACGCCTGGCTCCAGGGGCTCCCCGGGCGCCTGGAGGCCCTCGATCTGCGCCGCGTCCCCCGGCTCTCCGAGAGGGATCCGAAATGGCCCCTCACCGGCCCCGGTTCTCCCCGCTTCGAGGGCACGATGCGGTACCTCCGGGGCGGCGTCCCCTCCTGGCGCCGCTGACGATTTCCAGGTAACTTCGGGCGGCCGGCGACCCTTGCCTGGGGACGATGAGCAAGCCCGAAGCGTCCGATCTGGTGAAGCTCCTCCTGGAAAGGCGCGACAGCCTTCTGGGCTTCATCCTCGCCCTCACCCGCGACCGCGCCGCCGCCGAGGAGGTCTTCCAGGAAGTCGGCCTCGCCGTCGTCGAAGAAGCCGGCCGCGGGACGCGCGTCGCCAAGTTCCTGCCCTGGGTCCACGAGATGGCCCGCCGGCGCGTGGCCGAGTACTTCCGCAAGAACTCCCGCCGCGCCGCCTTCGCCCGCCTGGACTCGCTGGACGAGATCGTCGGCGTCGCCTTCGAGGAGAACGAGGCGGGGGTCGACGTCCGCCTGCGCCGCCAGGACTGCCTGACCGAATGCCTGGACGAGCTCCCCGCGACGCAGCGGGAGATGGTCGACCGCCGCTACCGCGAGCAGGCCTCCATCCAGGACATCGCCCGCTCGCTCGACTGGACCGACGGGGCGGTCAAGGTCGCCCTCTGGAAGGCCCGGCGCCGCCTCGAGGGCTGCGTCGAAAACAAGATGGGGGAGGGGGAATGAGCGAGCCCTCCCGCTTCGACGACCTCCTGCGCCTCTGGCGCGACGGCGACGCGTCGGCCGAGGAGCTGGCCGAGCTCG
>DASVNH010000026.1:0-17045 GCA_036383955.1 Planctomycetota bacterium
ACCGCCTTATGGGCGCCGGCTCGCCCGACGGGACGATCCTCCTGGACGTCCGGCTCCGCTCCGGCTCGCCGGGGCCGGCCAAGTTCGTCGCCGCCCGCCTCGCCTCCCTGAGCGTGACCGACGGCAAGACCGTCCAGGACCTGCCGTGGAGCGAGCTTCATCCCGAGATGGTGCCGGAGCTCGTCGACCGCCTGATCGCCGCGCCCGAGCCGTCGGACCGGCTCGCGGCCGCCATCGTCTGCCTGCGGGCCGGCCGCGTCCAGACGGCCCACCGCCTCTTGTCCGACCTGCGCTCCGGCCCCCTGAAGATCGTCGCCGAGCGCTACCTCGCCCTCGCGCGCTAAGGAGAAATCCACCCGCTGCTTTTCTCCTCGGACGGTGGATCCGCGGGGGCGCGGAAGACGAGCCGGTCGAGCATCCAGGCCGTGCCGGCGCCGGCCACCGCGGCGGAGAGCAGGGGGACCACGAAGAGGCTCAGATAGGGGATCGACCTCCCCGGCTCCATGGTTCCGCGAAAGAGGAGGGGCAGCGCCCCGGCCAGGAGCCGCACGAGCAGCAGGCCGGTCAGCCAGAGGAACGTTTCCGACGTCCACCGTCTTCCCCAGATGGCGAGTGCCTGAGCGGCGCCGATGCAGGCCGCGCTGCTGACGACCCACGAAAGGGTCGTGAGCCACGTCCCCGCCAGGCTTCGGCCCGCGGGCCCGACCATGCCGAACACCTCCCGAGACGTCAGGTAGCCCAGAATCCCTCCGGCCAGCGACCCCAGGACGGTCGCGAGGGTCCATCGGCGAAGCGGAGCCCGATGCAGGGTGAGAATTCTCGACTGGAGCCAACCCACCGCGAGCGAGCTCATGAACAGAATGATCAGGAAGGCCGCGAAGGCCCCGGTGGTCGAGCCCCGTCCGAAGGCGATGGTCATCCGTTGCACGAAGGTGGCGGCCAGCGAGGTTCCGACCGAAACCGCGACGAAGAGGGCCATGAGGCGGGCGGAGGAGGCCTTCGGCATCGACGCCAGTGTAGCTTAGAGAAGCTCCTTGATCGCCGTGCCTTCGGAGAGCGGCATCGGGCGGCCGTCGGCCGTGTGAAACGTGGTGCCGTTCGGGTCGTGGCCCATCGCGGTGAGCACGGTCGCGTGGATGTCGGCCGGCGTGACGGGCCGCGAAATGGGACGCGCGCCGATCGCGTCGGACGCGCCGACCACCTGCCCGCCGCGGATGCCTCCGCCCGCGAGCACCGTCGAGAAGCACCCGGGATGATGGTCGCGGCCGGCGTCGGCGTTGATCTTGGGCGTGCGCCCGAAGTCGCCCATCCAGAGCACCAGCGTGCTCTCGAGCAGGCCGCGCTCCGACAGGTCGTCGAGCAGCGCCGCGTACGCCTGCTCCATCGGCGGCACCAGCCGGTCTTTCATGGTCTTGAAGTTGTCCTTGTGGGTGTCCCAGATGATGCTCTGGCCGTTCACCGCCGTCACGAACGGCACGCCCGCCTCGACGAGCCGCCGGGCGAGGAGGTGGGACTGGCCCCAGGTATGACGTCCGTAGCGCTCGCGGACCTCCTTCGGCTCCTTCGAAAGATCGAAGGCGTCGCGCACCGCGGCGGACGTCACCATCGAGAACGCCTTCGCCTGGAAGAGCTCCAGCTCCCGCGCGGCGGGAATCAGCAGGGGCGGGGAGGCGCCTTCGACTTCCTTCAAGAGCGCGCGGCGGTCCCGCAGGTCCTCGACCGTGACGCCGTCGGGGAGGGTGAGGTCGGGGATCTTGAAGTCCGCGGAGTTCGGATCCCGATTGAGCACGAACGGGTCGTACTTCTGGCCGAGCACGCCGCCGTACTGGCCGGGCGTGATGTAGGCGGTGCTGTCGCAGTGCGGCGCGGGCGCGATCACGTAGGGCGGCAGCGCGCCGCTGTAGCCGTCGCGCTGCGCGAGCCAGCCGACCAGCGTGCCGAGGCCGGGGAGGTCGGCGCGGCTCGGGTTGATGAGGGTGCTGTCGACCGCGTACGGCCGGCCGGTGATGCACCAGTACATGGCGGAGTTGTGGCTCTGGTGCTCGTGGTGGACGCTGCGCACGACCGCGAGCCGGTCGGCCCGCTTGGCCATGCGCGGCAGCAGCTCGGAGAAGCGGATGCCCGCGACGTTCGTGGAGATCGCCTGGAAGGGGCCGCGGACGTCGTCGCCCGCGTCCGGCTTCGGATCCCAGAGGTCGATGTGGCTCGGCCCGCCGCAGTTGAAGATGAGGATGACGGCCTTGGCTTTGCCGGTGCGCGCGGGCTTCGCGGCGAGGAGATCCCTGGCGAACAAGGAGAGCCCGCCGGCCGCGCCGAAGCGCAGGAAGTCGCGACGTTCCAATCGACTCTCTACCTCCCCCAGGGGATCCCGCGCCTCTTACTTTACGGCCGCGGCCTTCGCGCTTTCTCAGCGTAGTCATAGATATGCTTCTTTTGCTGCTCCTCGCCCTCCAGGAAAAGCCGACCCGGCTGCCGTCGACCGATCTCAAGCAGCGGGTGATCTGGGGAACCGTCTGCGAAGACGGCCCCGGCCTCGCCTTCGGCGGCCAGGACCAGGAGGCGCCGGATGGAAATCCGCACACCCGCGTCAAGGTCGACGGCCAGTGGAAGGCGATCGAGTGGCCGGGGAAACGTCCCGACGGCGCCGAGATCCGCCAGGCCCGCCAGGCGCTGGCGCGCGCGCGGTTCGACTTCTTCGAAGGCAGGGGCGAAGCCCCCGCGGTCGTGAAGCTGCGCCAGGCGCTCGAAGCGGTCGAGCGCGAGCTCGAGGCGAGGGACGTCGAGCCCGCGCCCCGCGCGCTCACTGCGATCGCCTGGGACGCGAAGTCGAAGCTCTACGTGCTCTTCGGTGGCGACCACTTCGACTATCTCACGAACGACACCTGGGTCTTCGACCCCGCCGTTCCCAAGTGGACGCTTCGACGTCCCCCGTCCGCGCCGCCGCCGCGCGCCAACCACGCGCTGACGGCGGTCGACGGCAAGATCACGCTGAAGGGCGGCTACACCTACACGTCGAGCACCGACTACGTGGGCGGGCAGTACCGTAACCTCGCGGACGGAGAGTGGACCTACGACGTCGAAGCGAACGCGTGGAGCGGCGCCGGCGTCGCGCCCGACACGCGGGTCTATCGGACGGGCCGCCTGCATCCGGATCATTTCCTGGTCCCGCCGGCCGGCGAGCCCCTCGGCGCGCTCCCCGCGAACGAATGGGTGTCGATGAAGCCCCCTAAGCTTCCCGCGATGAACCGCGACTGGGGCACGGCGGTCTACGACCCCGACCGGCAGCTGATCCTGCGCTGGTCGGGCGGGCATTCGGCGCACGGGGGGACCGACGTCCTCCAGTACCACACGAACACCAACCGCTGGGAGCTGACGATGCCCGTCGAGTTCCCGCTGGGGCAGACCTACAGCAACACGGAGTACCCCGAGGGCGTGAACTTCAACCGGCGGCCGTGGGTTACGGGGCACACCTACCAGAGCTACGGCTACGATCCGATCGGGAAGAAGATGCACTTCCTCGGGCGCAAGAGCGACGGCCACGTCTGGGATCCCGACCTCGGCGACTGGACCGCGCGCTACCCGAAGCCGAAGGAGCTGGTGTACGGCGACTGCTTCTACACGCTGACGATCACGTCGACCCCCTCCGGCCTCGTCTGCTGGACCAAGGACGGGAAGCTCTTCCGTTACGAATCAACCTGGATGCTTCGTAACATCAATGGAACGCTCCCGGGGTCGGTCGTCGACAACTCCACGCTCGCCTACGACGCGAAGCGGGACCGCCTGCTGTTCTGGCGCAAGGGCTACGGCGACAAGAACCCGTACGACGGCGAGATCCAGGCCGTCGACAAGGACGGCGTCGTGAGCGCGCTCAATCCGGAGGGGAAGGCGGCGGCCGTCGCGGTGCCGTATCTCTGCCAGATCCGCTACGACGTCGCGAACGACCTCTTCCTGGTCGGCGGGACGGTCGAGGGCCGGACGCCCGCGTACGATCCGGAGAAGAACCGCTGGGTGACGCTGAAGATCGGCGGCGAGGATCCCAGCGGCAAGAAGGGCCGCAACGTCTCGCTCGGGATGATGTACGACGCGAAGCGGAAGCTCTTCTGGGCCGTCGACACCAACAGCCACGTCTACGTCCTGCGCCTGGACCCTGCGACGGCCGACCTCCGCCCTCTGTAGAATGGCCCCATGAGCCGCGCGTTCATGAAGGAGTCCGAGCCGGAGGACCTCCGCTGCCCGGGCTGCGGGGGGCCGGGGGAGGAGGTCGGACGTCCCACGCTCGAGGCGCAACTCGCCCCCGAAGCCCTGGCGGTCTTCAAGAGCGAGGCCCACTACTGCGCCGATCCCGCCTGCGGGGTGGGCTACTTCGGCGCCTGGGGCGCCTCGGTGCCGCGCGAGAAGCTGCGGTCGACGGCCTACCCGAAAAACCCCGACGGCCCCATCTGTCCCTGCTTCGGCCTGACGGCGGCGGAGGTCACGGCCGACGCCGCCGCGGGCCGCAAGGACCGCGTGAAAGCCCTCCTGGAGCGTGCGCGGGGGCCGGAAGCCCGCTGCGCCGAGAAGAGCCCCGACGGCCGCTGCTGCGCGGCGCTCGTCTCGCGGCTCTTCCGCGAGTCGTTCCCCTCCCCCTAGCCCTCACCGGTTCCGGTTCCAGGTCCGGTTCCGGTTCCGGCCGGTAGGGGGGCTCCCCACTTGCCCCTCAGGATTCCTACGATGAAAGGATCAGGGGACTGGTCTGATTGTGCGGAGGGGATATGGGTGGGACTCGCAAGGAGGCTGTGGTGGCCCCGGCCGAATCGGATGGGCTGGTTGAAATCCTGCATCGCGCGATCGCGGAAGGCGGCACGGCGTCGCGGAAGGAAGCGTTCGAGATCCTGGCCGACCGCCTGAAGGGCGCGCCGGAATTCGAGACGGAAGTGCTCGAGGCGGCGTGGAAGGATCCGGTGCCCGAGGTCCGGGCGGCGGCGGTGCTGGCCGCGCGCTACTACTCGAGCGAGGCGGCGCTGGCGGCGATCCTCGAGGCGCTGAAGACGGACGACGCGCGGCGGGAGGCGACGCGCTCGCTGCGGGTGTCGAGCCGTCCCGGCCTGGCGCGCCGGCTGCTCGCGGAGCTCGACGAGGCGCTGGGGGCGGGCGACCCCGAATGGAGCCGGGCGATCCTGCGGGCGCTCACGTGCCACGCGGACCCCGACGTCCAGCGGAAGGCCGTGACGCTGCTGGACTCGCACGGCCGGGAGGCCGCGGAGCTGGTGGCGGCGAGCGACGACCCGGACGCGCTGCGGGCCCTCGCCGGCCGCGTGGACGCGAAGGATCCCCGCGTGATGGCGAAGGCGGTCGAGGCCGCCTTCAAGCTCGGCGCGGACGAGGCCTATGATCGCCTCGCGCCGATCCTGGTGGGGAAGGACCGGCCCACCAGCGAGGCGGTCGCCCGCGCGCGCGAGGTGCTGTCGGAGGCGCGGCGGTCGTCGGATCCCCGCTGGCCCGCGTTGATCCTGGAGATCGTCGAGGCGCGCGCCGGCCTGGGGATGGGCGAGCGGGTGAAGGCGCTGCTGGGCGGCGCCGAGCTCAAGCACGGATTCCCGGTCGAGCACCTGCTGAGCGCGCTGCCGGAGCTCGACGGCGCCGAGGCCCGGAGGCTGTGGACGATCCTGGAACGCGGCGGCCGCCTGGAGACCTACGGGCTCGTCCTGGCGATCGCGCGGATCGAGGGGCCGCCGGCCTGGCTGCCGCTCCTGAAGCGCGCGCTGCCCTGGCTGGACGCGTCGCTGGCGAACCTGTTCGGGCAGCTGGCGGGCGAGCCGGCGCGGGTCGTCGACGTCCGCGGCCTCCTCGCGAGCCTGCCTCCGGACGACGGGAGCCGCCGGAATCTCGAAAAGCTGCTGGCCCTGCTGGAGCGGAAGTTCCTCGGACGGTAGCGCCGCCGGGGATTCCCGCTACAATAGGGTTGGATGAGAGAAGAACAGCTCAAGACCTACGCGAAGGTATCGTGCCCCTGCGGGAACACGGTCCGCATCGACCCCATGAGCGCGCAGCGCAGCTTCCGCTGCCCGGTCTGCACGCATCTGATCTCGTTCGTGGTGACGATCGACAAGGCGACGAAGCGGCCCAAGGTGTCGATCGTGGTGACGCCCGACGCCATCCGGCAGGAGGTCGGCGACAGCCTCGGCGTCTCGTCGCGCACGCCCCCGGCGCCTCCCGAGCCGCCGCCGGAGGAGGAGCCCCCGGCGCCGCGCCCCCGGCCGGCGACGCGCGGGGTGTTCGGCGCCTGCATCTGCGGGGCGGAATTCCCCGTGGACGAGGAGGAGCTGACGACGATCCAGGCCTGTCCGCGCTGCGACGTGAAGTACCACGTCGTGGTCAAGATGGATCGGGAGACCAAGGTGCGGTCGGCCATCCTCGTGCCGGTGGACGCCAAGCCGCAGCGGTCCCGGGCGATGCCGGTCCAGAAAGCGCCGAAGACGATCAAAAAGGCCCGCATGACGAGCGCGCCGGCCCGGAAGGCGCCGAAGCCCCCGCCGACGATCCCGCCGGGCGCGCAGGCCGTCGTCTGCACCTGCGGCCAGGTCCTCGTGGTGCGGCGGAAGGACGTCGAGACCGGCCTGACCTGCGACAACTGCGGGAAGGCGCTGCGCCTCATGGAGGACCGGAATCCCCAGACCCTGGCCCCCAGGATCCGGTTGCGTCCGGAACCCAAGAAGTAAATCTGGGGATACAATTGGCATGGTCTAGATAGGGAGACACTCCATGCGCGTCCTCACCCGCGGCGACCTCGACGGCCTCACCAGCTCGGTCCTGCTCTCCATCGCGGAGAAGGTGACCGAGATCAAATTCGCCCACCCCAAGGACGTGCAGGACGGAAAGGTGCCGTGCGACGCGGAGGACATCGTCGTCAACCTGCCCTACGTGCAGGGCTGCGGGCTCTGGTTCGACCACCACGTCTCCGAGGAGTCGAAGCTCGACAAGCAGGGCGCGTTCAAGGGGCGCTTCGCCGTCGCGCCCAGCGCGGCCCGGGTCGTCTACGACCACTACAAGGACCACCAGAAGGCGTTCGACAAGTACGCCGACCTCCTGAAAGCGACCGACGCGCTGGACAGCGCGCAGCTGTCGATGGAGGACGTCACGGCCCCCAAAGGCTGGATCCTGCTGGGCTACACGCTGGATCCCCGCACGGGCCTGGGCCCGGAGTTCCAGAAGTACTTCCGCTGGCTGGTGGAGTACGTGAAGGAAGTCTCGCTCGAGAAGATCCTGCAGCATCCCGAAGTGAAGAAGCGCGCGGACCGGGTGCTCGAGGAGACGGCGGCGCACAAGGGCCTGCTGTCGAACAAGTCGAAGCTCGACGGGAAGGTCATCATCAGCGACTTCCGGGGCGTGAAGGACGCGCCGGTGGGCAACCGCTTCCTGGTCTACGCGATGCATCCGAAGGGCAACGTCGAGGTGCGCATCTTCGCGGGGAAGGGCGGCCAGACCATGAACTGCGCGATCGGCCACAGCATCTTCAACCGCACCTGCAAGGTGAACATCGGCGAGCTTTGCGCCAGCTACGGCGGCGGCGGCCACCAGGGCGCCGGCACCTGCCAGCTGCCCCACGACAAGTTCGACCAGCAGTTCGCCGAGATCCTCGCCAAGCTGAAGGCGTAACGAGGACCAGGGACCAGGGACCAGGACCCGGACCAGGGCGGGCGCCGCGCGGCGTTTTCCTCCCGACCGTCGAACCTCATTGTTCACCCATCACGTGTGACCGCTTTTGAGCGCGATTAGCGGTTCCGCAAGGGGCGTTCATTTCGAGAGGACGGCATAGCTCGGAATACCTCCGCTCGGCTGAACCTGAGTACAATTGCACCTGCACCACTTCATCTAAAGGAGGGGGGGCTACTGGGTCATATTGAAGGCAGAGGTTGATGGCGATCGAGCAAAAGGAAAGAACTCCGGCACGCTGGCGCAAAGAGTGCCTCGAGCTCTGCCGTCGGCTGGATCCGTCCTACGCCGAGAACAAGAATGCCAGAGGCACTCTCACCGAATTCGTTCGCCGGCATTCATCGGGACTTTGGGTCTCTCACAACTTCGTCAGGAAGCGTGACACCTATTATCAAGGGTGCAGTCTTCTCTTCTCGACGAAGCAGACCGTGTACCTCTTGATGCCGCTCGACGTCGGCTGCCGATTTGATCACAACTTTACGATCGATCATGCGTTCTCTCGACTTCTCGGAAAACCGCGCAACAACCTGACGAGTTTCCAGAAGTGGCGATCCAACTCTCTCGAACTCGTGGCGCGATGCATGGAGGCCGCGGAGTCGGAACTTCTTCCGTTCTATCTGGAGCGTCTGACCGCGGGGAGAACGCACCTCGTCAGCCTGTTCGAAGCCGCGGCGTCGCTGGTTCCCAGACTCGACCTGAGGGAGGACCGATTGAATGGCGTCAGCTTGAGCGACCCGATTCGGGTCGCTTTTGATCGGGAATATCACTTGGGACCGGGGGACCGTTCGACCTGGACCCCATCGCTTCAGGCGAAGCTGAACGTGTTTCTGGCAGCCAGAGAACTGGGTCTCGACGCGATTAGAATCCTCGAACAGGCCCCGAAGACCCGCGCGGTTACGGCACTCACGGTCGCCTCAAAGAACGCACTCCTGGCCACCGTCCCTCAGGACATCCTGGACGTCTCACTGATCCTGAACAACATCGAAATCTTTAAGGAGGCACAGGCAGAGCTGGACGCTATCACCGAGGCCGCGAAATCTCTAGGGAGTTGAATCGCTGAACTCCGGACTGCATGGAGTACCTTCGGTGTGGACGTTGGAGTCTTCCCGTCCCCCTGCTTCCCCTCTCACCCACTCCTCTCCCCCCGTTTGATCCTCCTGATTCCCCTTTAGAACGTCTTACCCTTTACTGCCGCAGGCGTTCCCGGACAAATAGGGGGCGAAGCATGATGCACGTCGCCGGCGCCCTGGCCCTCGTCCTCCTCGCCCAGCAGACTGTCCCCCTCCCCGAAACTCCTCCCCGTCTTTGTGCCTGAAAATGTGCCGAAACACCACCAAGGTTCAGCGCTTCAGCACGCCTGCGAGGGGGGCCAGAAACCGCCCCTTGGGAGTTACCGGCAAGAGAACCACGGCCGAGCGGCACAATCCAAGCCCAACCGGATCTTCCATGCGGAGGTCTATTTTGTCTTCGCTATCGCCGCAGCCCTCCAAGCCGCGGGTCCTGGTCGTCGACGACAGCGCCGCGAACCGGCTGGCCTTGGAAGCGGTGCTGGACCGGGAGTACGCGGTGAGCACAGCGGAGTCCGGGACGCAAGCCCTTGAGCTCTGCCGCAAGGAAGAGTTTGCCGTCATCGTTCTCGACGTCCGCATGCCGGGCTTGAACGGGTTCGAAACCGCGCAGGCGCTGCGCAAGCTCGAAGCGACTCGCTCGACCCCGATCATCATTTTTACGACCGCCTACGAGCAGACCGTGGAACAAGTCACCCGAGGCTTCGCCGCCGGCGCGACCGACTTCCTCTTCAGCCCGGTCGAGCCCGAGATCCTCAAGCTCAAAGTCGCGACGTATGTCCGAATCTACCTGCAGCACGAGGCGCTGCGGCTGAAGGTCCAGGAGCTGACCGCCGCCCTCGCGGATCTCCACGCCGAGCTCGCGCGACACGGCCTGACGCTGCCCGGGCTCAAGTCCAAGCTCGACAAAGTCGAGAAGACGGCCTCCGACATCGACCGGCAGACGCAGTAACGGACTTTCCCTGACATGTCGCGCGCCATGATTCAAATTGTTTCTGGGGACGACGGTTCGCGACGTTCTTGAGGAATGGAAGGTATGCGCTCGACCTCACCTTGCGGTATGATCGGCGCCGGGGGAGGAAGGACATGGACATTTTGAAGGACGTGCTGCTGGACGCCGGGCTCGTCGAAAACTACTTCGATGTCAAAGTTCCCGTGAATCTTTGGCGGGCCTGGAACTCCAAGGAGACGGCTCATCCCATGGACCTGGTCGAAAAGGCCTTTAGCCGGGGCAACGGGATGGTTCGGGCGGCGGACATTGAGATCAAACCCGTGAACGGCGACCCGTGGGTCTTCGTCAAGTACCGGCCTCGAGGAGCCAGCGCCTTCGACCGGCCTCGCGCGTTCAAGGGAAGCCACTGGCGGTACTTTCTCCTCCCGGCGGGAACCGAGCTGCCTCCGGGACTGGCGATCGTGAAAGACGAGTACTACCAGAGATACCGTGCGACGCATTACACGCTCGCTCCGGCGCGCGACATGCCCCTGGCCACGTTCCGCGAGCTCCTTCGTCAACTGTTCGAAAAGATGGTCAAGGAAGTGGGATGACATGGACCTCAGCGTGCCGCAGATCCAGCTCGTGATCTACTGTGTCCATCAGGCGATCCGAAAGAGCGAGCGCGAGATCGACGCGTCGAAGGAAGACGTCACCGATCTGGAAGCCCATCTGCTCCAGCTGATGAACCTCGCGGGTGACCTGCGGCAGCGCTACGATCGGCTGCGCGAAAAAGACAAGAGCCTGTTGTCCTACGAGAACCTCACGGGCGAGGTCCGCTTCCGCAAGCTCTAGGCGCGGGCTCTCGTTCCGCCGGCCGGTACGAACAGGGGGCGGCCCCCTGGTCCTGGTCCTGTTACTTCACCTTGCCGCGGCGCAGGAACTCCAGGAGGTCGGCGAAGTCCTGCGCGCTGAGGGAGTTCTCGAGGCCCTCGGGCATCAGCGAGGCAGGCCAGGCTTTGATCTCGGCGATGTCGCGGCGCAGCACCGGAGACTCCTCGCCGTTCGCCCGGCGCAGCGTCAGGCCCGACGGCGTCTCCGAGGCCACGATGCCCGTCAGCGTCTCGCCCGCGGTCGTCTTCACCAGGTAGACCTGGAACTGCGGCGCCATCGCCCGGTTGGGGTCGAGCATGTCGGTTAAGAGGGCCTTCTTCTCCCGGCCCGCCACCGAGCCGAGATTCGGCCCGACGTCGAAGCCCTGCCCGTGCAGCCGGTGGCAGACCGCGCAGCTCGTCCGGTACACCTTCTCGCCCCGCGTCACGTCCGGCTCCAGCTTCTCGATCTTCGCGTAGAGCGCCGCCAGCGTCGCCTCGATCTCGTCCGCGTTCTTCGCCTTCAGGGCGTCCTTCGCCCGCTGCCGCAGCGTCCCCGACGGATCCTTCAGCAGGGCGTCGCGGTGCCCCGCCTCCAGCTCCACCGGCCGGATCTGCCCCTTCTCGAGGCGCTCCAGGATCGCCTCGGCGCCCTTCGGACGTCCCAGGCACTGCGCCAGCAGCTCGCGGCGCACCGGCGCCGTATAGCGCGGCCAGCCGTCCAGCAGCCGCAGCGCCTCCTCGCCGCCGAGGGCCCGGACCGCCGCCGCCTGCACCTCCGCGGGTTCCGCGGGTTGCAGGAGGACGTCGAGCTTCGACGCCCTCCCGGGCAGCTGGGCCAGCAGGGTGATCGCGCCGACGCGGTCCGCGACGTCCTTCGCCCGATCCAGGGCCGTCTCGGAGAGCGCCGCGCTCCAGCCTTCGACGGTCTTCGCGACGTCCGCCTTCACGAGGAAGTCGTCGAGCTTCATTCCGGCGCGCTTCAACGGCGTCAGGAGCGCGGACAGGCCCGCCAGCCGCCAGCGCGAAGGGGCCTCGACGGCGACCACCCGCAGCCACGCGACGATCTGGGCTTCGTCGCGGCTCGCCCCGACCGTGTCGGCCATCTGGCGGACCAGCTCGACGGCCCCCGGCTTGTCGAAGAACTCTTTCGGCAGGCGCTCGAGGATCTTGGCGCAGAGGCCCTTGGCCGACGAGAGCGCGGCGAGGCGCGTCCATTTGTCGGCGGCGTCCCGGGCGAGGATCGCGGTCAGCGCCTCGACGTCCGGCCCCGCGCTGAGCGCGCACTGGAAACGCACCCGCGCGTCAGGGTCCGCCGCGAGCGCCGCGATGGCCTCCGGGCAGCGTGTCTCGGCGAGCCGCAGCGCGTGCTCGCGGAGGCCGGCCTCGGGATCCTTCAGCGCGGCGCGCACGTCGTCGGCGGTGAGCGCGCCCAGGCCGTCGAGCGTCCAGAGCGCGTGCAGCCGGCCCAGCGGCGCGGGGCCCTTCGCGAGCGCGCGGAGGGCGTCGACCGCCGTCAGGTCTTTCTTCTCGAGGATCAGCCGCTGCGCCGTGCTCCGCCACCAGGCATCGGGGTGGGCGAGGTCGGCGACGCCCGGCGCGCGCGCCTTGGCTATCGGGAGCCCCTTCGGCGCGACACGCCAGATCCGGCCCTTGTCGGCGCCCGCCCGGAGGTCGACGCGCTTCTGCATCTCGAGCGGGATCCACTGCGGATGCTCGATGATCGCGCGGTACATGTCGACGACGTACAGCGCGCCGTCGGGGCCCGCGCAGAGGTTCACCGGGCGGCACCAGTTGTCGGTCGAGGCGAGGAACTCGACGTCCTTGTCGGCGCGGCTGCCGACGAAGCTCGCGCCGCGCGGCTGAAGGACGTCGCGATGCACCAGATTGTGCACCGGCTCGCAGACGAAGGCCTCGCCGCGATAGATCGTGAGCCCGCAGGCCGACGTGATCCGCCCCGCGGCGAAGTGGTCGTTGGGGCGCTCCTGGAGCTTGCTGGCGGGAAACAGCTGGCAGGAGCCGCCGTGGTCGGAGATGCCTTCCTCGACGCCCGGCACCGCGAGCCAGGGATTGCGGGCGAGGTAGCCGAGGGGCAGCACGGGATGTCGGAGGTGGTTCGAGTTGTCGCAGATGAAGCGGCGGCCCCAGTCGTCGAAGGCGTTGCCGAACTGGCCGTGGCCGGCGGCGGGCTCGAAGCCGGAGTAGTCGGGGCGGAAGCGGAAGTCGCGGCCGCTGATCGACACCCTCCGCCCGTCGCGGAGGAGGACGTTGCCGCCGCTGTCGCCGTTGGTACCCTGGATCCAGTTGTCGAGGGTCCAGACGAGGGTGTTCACGCGGTGCTGCTGGTTGCCCTCGGTGAAGCCGCTGAATACGGTCTCGCGGACGCCGTCGGCGATGAACAGGATGTCGGGCGCCGCCGGGACGAGCACGCCGCCGCGGAAGGGGAGGACGCCGGTGGGGGTGGCGACGTCCTTCGCGACGAGGACCGCGCGGTCGTAGCGGCCGTCGCCGTCCGTATCCTCGAGGCGCTTGATCCGGCCGGAGGGCGGGCCGAGCGGGTAGTCGGCCATCTCCGCGACCCAGATCCGGCCCTGTTCGTCGAAGGCCATCGCGACGGGATCCATGACCTCGGGCTCGCTGGCGACGAGCGTGATCTCGTAGCCGTCGGCGACGCGCCAGGCTTTGGCCGCCTCCTGGGGCGAGAGCTGGGCGAGAAGGACGCAGAGCGCGAACATCGATCTACCCCCGTGAGGATTCGACCCGGATCAGGGTCCGGGACACTTAGGCCAGAATTTCCTTCACGACGCGGCCGTGGACGTCCGTGAGCCTGAAATCGCGGCCGGCGTGGCGGAACGTGAACTTCTCGTGCTCGAAGCCGAAGAGGTGGAGGATCGTCGCGTGCAGGTCGTGCACGTGGACGACGTTCTCCACCGCCTTGAAGCCGAACTCGTCGGTCGCGCCCACGGCCGTGCCGCCGCGGACGCCGCCGCCGGCGAGCCAGGCGCTGAAGCCGTAGGGGTTGTGGTCGCGGCCCGAGGCGCCGGGCAGCTCGGCGGTCGGCGTGCGGCCGAACTCGCCGGACCAGAGGACGATCGTGTCCTCGAGCATGCCGCGCGCCTTGAGGTCCTTCAGCAGCGCGCCGAGGGGCTGGTCGAGGTCCTGGGCCAGCTTGCCGTGGTTCTCCTTGATCTTGTCGTGGTTGTCCCAGGGCTGGCCCGAGCCGGCCCAGACCTGGACGACGCGCACGCCGCGCTCGAGAAGGCGGCGGGCCATGAGCAGCTGCCGCCCCTGGGTGCCGGAGCCGTAGAGCTCCCGGATGTAGGCCGGCTCCTTCTCGAGGTCGAACGCGTCCGCCGCCTCCATCTGCATGCGGTAGGCGAGCTCGAAGGACTGGATGCGCGCCTCGAGCGCGGCGTCCTCCGCCCGGGGCGCCTGGTGCTCCCGGTTGAGCTCGCGGAGGAGGTCGAGCTGCTGCCGCTGGTCCTTCAGCGAGGCGTGCGGGCTGCGGATGTTTTCGATGAGCTTCTCGATGGCCGTGTGCTTGGAGTCGACGAAGGTGCCCTGGTGGGCGCCGGGCAGGAACGCGGACTGCCAGTTCTGGGATTCCTGGATGGGGTAGCCGCCGGGGCAGAGCACGACGAAGCCGGGCAGGTTGCGGTTCTCGGAGCCCAGGCCGTACGTGAGCCACGAGCCCAGGCTCGGGCGCGAGAAGCGGCCGTCGCCGCAGTTCATGAGCAGCAGCGAGGGCTCGTGGTTGGGCAGCTCCGCCTTCATCGAGCGCACCACGCAGAGCTCGTCGGCCGACGCCGCGACGTGAGGGAAGAGCTCGCTGATCTCGAGGCCGCTCTCCCCGTGCTTGCGAAACGCCCACGGCGAGGGGAACGCCGCGCCCGTCTTGCGCTCGGTCTTGAGGTTGCCCGTCGGCAGCGGCTTGCCCGCGTACTTCGCGAGCGCGGGCTTCGGGTCGAACGTGTCCACCTGCGAAGCGCCGCCGTTCGCGAAGACGTGGATCAGCCGCTTCGCCTTGCCGGGGAAGCGGGGCGCCCGCGGCGTCAGGGGGTCGGAGGCGTCCGCCGCCATCCCGCCGAGCGCGAGGGCGCCGAAGCCCATCCCGCAGCGGCGCAGCATGTCCCGTCGGTTCATCTCACACCCTTATTCACCACAAAGGCACGAAGAGCGCTTTGCAGGCATCCCCCCTCCCCCCCGGGGGGGAAGGGGGGACGCCCACAAAGCCGTCCTCCGTGCGCTTCGTGTCTTTGTGGTTAATCAACGAACACGAACTCGTTGGAGAGCAGCAGCACCTGGACGTACTTGGTCCACGCGTCGAACGGCACGGTCGCGGGGCCGGCGAACTGCGCCGCCGCGCTCCACTCCTCCGCCTTCGCGGCCGGGCCTCCCGCTTCCATCTTGATCAGCGGCGCCCAGGCGAACTCGTCCCAGCCGATGTTGCCCGACGGCCGGCAATCCACCACGAAGTCGAGCGTCTCGCCCGCCTTCACCGGCACGCCCTTCAGCTCGGTCTTCGCCTCCATCGCGTGCAGGCTCCACGAAGCGAGGATGCCGCGCGTCCCCGACATCACGAAGGCGCGGATCCCGTCGCCCTCCTTCGCCGCGTGCGCGAGCGTGCCGGCGATCGAGACCGTGCCGGCGCGGGGCGACGTCCATCGCCGCGCGGCCGCGTGCTTCAGGTCGTTGCCGACGTGCCCGCCCGCCGCGTTGAGCATGACCCAGCCGAGCGCCGGATCCGGCCACTCGGACCCGCCCTGCCAGGCGTTGCCCGTGAAGCGGGGGAGCGGCGTGAACGACTTCAGGGCGCCGGCCGCGACGTCCACCTCGCCGAAGCCGTAGCTCCAGGGCCCGGCCCGGTGCGTGACGGGCTCGACGACGCCTTCCCGCACGAAGCGGAGGCCCAGGTCGAGCTCGCCCGCGCCGGGCGCGCGGCCGAAAATCCGGCGGTAGAGCGCCCGCACGCGCGCCTCGGGCTCCTTCTCCGGCGCCCGCGCGAGGACGCCGCGCGCCTGTTCCACGAGGAAGGGGCTGTTCATCAGGTAGAGCGCCTGCTGCGGCGTCGTCGTCGTGAAGCGCTGCGCGATGTGGGCGTCCGCGCCCGTGAGGTCGAAGATCCGGTACAGGCTCGGCAGGTTCAGGCGGTCGACGAAGCCGTAGATCGTGCGACGTCCGCTGCCGGCCAGGTTGACGGCGCGGCCGCCCAGCGCGGGATCGAGCTTGCCGGACGTCGCGAGGAACGCGTCGCGCATGGCCTCGAAGTCCAGGCGGCGCCGCGGGAAGGCGCTCAGGAGGTCGGTGGCGAGGCCGCTCGACTGCCTCCACGCGGCGGACGTCAGCAGCAGCCGGTGCAGCTTCTTGGTGCTCCAGCCGTCGGCGACGAAGCGCCGCGCGAGCCAGTCGAGCAGCGCGGGGTGCGTGGGCGGCTCGCTGCGCAGGCCGAAGTCGCTGGGCGTGCGGACCAGCCCCTGGCCGAACTGGTGCATCCAGACGCGGTTGACCCAGACGCGCGCGGTGAGGGGGTTCTCGGCGGAGGCGATCGCCTTCGCGAGCTCGGCGCGGCCGCTGCCCTCGGCGAACGCGCGACCGCCGAAGAGCGTGAGCCAGCGGCGGGGGACTTCCTCGCCCTTGTTGGCGGGGTTGCCGCGGCGGAAGACGCGGGGCGTCACGGGCAGGTCCTTGTCGGCGAGGTACGAGGCCCAGGCCGGCGCGTCCTTCGCGCCCAGGATGAAGCGCTCGTACTCCCGGTTCTTGCCGCCGAGCTCCTTGCGGACCTCCTCGCTGTAGAACCACTCGATTTCCGAGAAGTGCCCCTTGGGGGTCGCGACCGGCGAGTCCGGGCCCTCGAGGATCGCGCGCAGGACGTCGTCGGGCTCCTTGAAGGCCGCGCCGTAGCGGGCGGCGACCTCCTTCATGGTCTTGGGCGGCTCGCCGGCGAAGGCGGCGGCGATCTTCGGATGGACGGCGTTCGCGGCGAGCCAGGCGGGGACCGCCGCGGCGAGGTCGCGCTCGGGGACCGCGGCGAAGGCGTGCCAGGCCTTCCAGACCGGGTGGTCGACGCCCTTGAAGCGGTCGATGTACGCCGCCCAGCGCCGCACGATGAAGGGCTGGACGTCGTCGGCCCCGAGGATCTCGTAGAACTCCTCGGTGGGGTACTTGGTCACGTCGAGCGCCGCGACGAGGTAGTCGGGGGTCTTCTTGCGGAGGCGGTCGAGGAGCTCCTTCGTGCGCTTCGCGAAGAGGGCCGCGAGCTCGTCTTCCTTCTTTTTCAAAGCCGCGGCGAACTCGCCGGCCGGCGCCTCGAGCGGCTCGGCGCGCTCGGTGGAGGAGTGGAAGATGCCGTAGAAGGAGTAATAGTCGGCCGTGGGGATCGGGTCGAACTTATGGTCGTGGCAGCGGGCGCAACCGAGCGTCAGCCCCATGAATGTGGCGCCGAGCGTATCGAGCTGCTCGTCGATGATGTCCATTTCCATCTTT
>DASVNH010000027.1:0-4841 GCA_036383955.1 Planctomycetota bacterium
TCGGGTTCAAACGTTAACACTTGAAGTGTTAACGTTTGAACCCGATTCCAACGTTAACACTTCGGTGATCCGACAGGCCGGCGAGGTGGACGCAGGACGTCGGGACCAGCGTCGGCGCGCACCAGACGTGGTCGATCGAGAGCAGCGGAAAGGTCGCCGGCCAGGTCAGGTCCCAGCCCGCCCCCGCCGCCTCGAACGCGTGCGTCAGCTCGCCGCGCCAGGCGTCGAAGTGCGCGGTGTCGCGCGGGGTGTTGAAGTCGCCCAGCACGAGGTCGGGCTTCACCCGCCGGCGGAGCTCGTCCAGAGGCCGGAACGCCAGCCCCCGGGGACGCAGCGGGTCGGCGCCGATGTCCACCAGGATCGCGGTGAGCGGACGGCCCCGGACCTCGAAGCGGGCCACGGCCGCGCGGCTGCTGTCGCCGAGCGGCACGATCTCCGCCGAATGGATCCGGCCCTTCACGCCCAGGGCCAGCCCGTGGTCGATCCACCGCCAGGTCCAGCCGGGCGGAGCGCTCCGCGCGCCGTCGTCCGCCTCCACGAGCGCGACGACGTCCGCGTCCCGCGCGGCGATCTCCGCGGCGACCCGGTCCCAGCCCGCCAGGCCGTGCTGGACGTTCCAGAGCAGCAGGCGGAGCTCGCCGGGGGCCGGCGGACGGGAGGAGCGGGAGACGCCGGCCTGCCAGGCGCCGCACAAGCAGGCGGCCGTGAGCGCGGCCAGGGCGAGCCGGCGCCGCCGCGCCAGCGCCCAGGCGGCCGCGCACGCCAGCGCGCCGGCCGCGATCAGGATCGGAGGCGCGCCGTAGTGGACCGCGGAGAGATAGGGCACGCGGTCGCGCAGGAGCACGCGCACCAGCAGGGCGAAGAGGGTCGCCGCCGCCCCGGCCATCCCCACGTAGTTCATGTCGACAGCGCTTGGGCGATCAGCTGCATGGCGCCGGACTTGTCACGGTAGCGCTTGCGGAGGATCTTGCGCTCGTCCCGGCGGAGCGCGCCGCAATCCAGGCGCGGCGTGTCCTTGGGCTTCAGCGTGCACTTCGCGCAGCCCTCGGCGTAGATCGTCTCGCCGGTCACGTCGACGAGCGGCACCCCGCTCATCCGGCACGTCAGCGGCCGCGAGGCGTAGAGCCGGCACTCCCCGTCCTTGCCCAGGACGGGGCATTCGACGTCCCCCAGCGCGTCGCAGAGGTCGTCGACGTCGTCCGGATCCCAGCCGTCGAGCGTGTCGTCGAGGTCGGGATAGATCTCGCGGAGCCGCGCCACGATCGCGGCCGCGCGCGCGCGGATGTCGTCGCGGACGGCGGGCTCGACGGCCGCCAGGCCTTCGCGGAGGAGCTCGCCGTCCGCCAGCGAGACGTCGAAGAGGCCGAGGCAGCAGTCCCGACATCCCTTCGCGCACGGGACCTGGTCGGGGTGCCGCTCCTTCACGCCCCGGTACCAGGCGTCGACGCGGTCGAGGAGCCGGCGGTAGTCGTCCACGGAACAGATGTATCAGACAGGCAGGACGCGGGCAAGGAGGGCGTCGCGCAGCCCCTCCTCGATGCCGGCGTCGAGGACGAGCCGGCGGGCGGCCCGGATGAAGTCGGCGCGCGGCTGGAAGTCCCAGACGACGACGGCGGCGGCCTTGTGGGAGAGGCCGTCGGTCTCGCCGGTGTCGACGCGTCCGGTGCGGACGCCGACAGCCCGGGCCCAGGTGACGTAGGCGCGCTGGCCGCCGCGGCCTTCCCACTCGATCTCGGCGGAGAGGAAGGCGCCGGTGCGGGCGTCGTGGACGAGGAGGACGTCGGCGCGCGGGTTGTGGTACCAGGCGCGGCGCAGGCGGGCGTCGCCCTGCGCGGTCACTTCGGTCCGGATCTTGGTGAGCACCGAAGTCTTTACCGATGCAAAAGTGAAAACGTTACCGCTTTCCGAGGAGATCGAGGGCGGCGCGGGCGAGGGCGGAGGTGCCGGCGCGGAGGGTGGGCTCGGGCTCGACGGACCAGCGGCTGGAATGGAGGCCGATGGTCTTGTCGTGGCCGGCGCGGGCGCCGCCGACGCGGAACTGGAGGCCGGGGACGCCGTAGTGCTTGGGAAAGCGGCTGAAGTCCTCGCCGCCCATCATCGGTTCGGCGCTGTAGACGGCGTCCTCGCCGAGGAGGCGCTCGAAGACGTCGCGGAGGCGCTTGGCCAGGGAGGGGTCGTGGTAGCCGGCGGGCGTGTAGTCGGTGGCGGCCTTCACCAGGGGGGGCTTGGGCGCGCGATGGGCTTCGGCGATCTTGAGCGCCAGGTGCTCGATCTCGGACAGAAGCTTCTGGCGGGTGTCGTCGTCGTAGGAGCGCACGGTGAGCTGCAGCTTGGCGTCGTCGGGGATGACGTTGTGCTTGAGGCCGCCCTGGAACGAGCCGACGGTGACGACCGCCCGGGTGCCCGGGGCGATCTTCCGCGAGACGATGGTCTGGAGGGCGAGGACGAGCTCGGAGCCGATCACGATGGGATCGACCGTGTTGTGGGGCCAGGCGCCGTGGCCGCCCCGGCCGTAGATCGTGATGTCGATCGAGTCGACGTTGGCGCTCGCGAAGCCGGGGCAGACGCCGATCCGCCCCGCCGGCGTCGGGTAGTCGTGCACCGAGAGGCAGGCGACGGGCTTTTCCGGCGCCTTCTCGTGGTAGCGGGGATCCTCGAGCATGCGCTTGGCGCCCAGGCCGAGCTCCTCGGCGGGCTGGCCGACCAGGATCACCGTGCCCGACCACTTCGCCTTCAGGCGGCCCAGCGCCTTCGCCATCCCGATGCCCATCGTCATGTGGGAGTCGTGGCCGCAGGCGTGCATGACGCCCGTCGTGCTCGCGTAAGGCAGGCCCGTCTCTTCCTTCACGGGCAGCGCGTCCATGTCCGCCCGCGCCAGCACCGCGGGCCCGGGGCCGTTGCGGAGGATCGCCAGCACCCCCGTGCCGCCGATCCCTTCCGTCACGTCCCAGCCGGCCGACCGCAGCTCCTGGGCGAAGCGCGCGGCCGTCTTCTCCTCCTTGAAGGAGAGCTCCGCGTTGGCGTGGAACCACTTATAGAGGTCGACCAGACCGCCCAGCTCGGCCTCGACGGCCTCCTTGAGGGGAGCGTTCAGCTCGTCCCCCAGCTCGGAGGGCGCCAGTTTCGGCTTTTCGGCGGTTTTGGCCATCGTGCATCCAGAGAGCATCAGGATTACTAAAGCGCTTCGACCCATGATATGTGGCCCTTTAGCCCTTGTCAGGCTTTTCTCACCCAGCGCAGCTTCGCCGACCGGGAACGGGGGTTCGCCTCCCGCTCCTCCTCCCCCGCCAGGATCGGCTCGTCCGACGCCGCGTCGTAGATCCCCGCCCGGAGGCCGTCGCGGAACGCCCGCTTGACCAGCCGGTCCTCCCCGCTGTGGAAGCTGATCACCGCCGCCCGCCCCCCCGCCTTCAGGACCGCCGGCAGCGTCCGCAGCAGCGCCTCCAGGTTCCCGATCTCCCGGTTGACCAGCATCCGCACCGCCTGGAACGTCCGCGCCGCCGGATGCAGCTTCGCCCCGATGGCCCGCTCCCACGAGAAGCTCCGGGCGTCGCACACCGCCTCCGCCAGCGCCCGCGTCGTCTTGAACGGCCGCCCCTCCACGATCGCCCGCGCCACCTTCTCCGCGTCCTCCTCGTCCCCCAGGTCCCGGATCGCCGCCGCCAGCGCCTCTTCGCTCAGGCGGTCGAGCACCGCCGACGCCGGCTCGCCCCGCGTCGGATCCATCCGCATGTCCAGCGGCCCGTCCTTGCGATAGGAGAAGCCGCGCCCGGGGTCGTCGAGGTGGGGGCTCGACACCCCCAGATCCGCGAGGACCATGTGCGCCGTCTCGCCCGCGAGGATCGACGCGAGCGCCGCGAAGTTCGCGTGGATCAGGGTGGCCGACGTCCCCAACTTCTCGCGGGCGCGCTCGAGGTTCGCCGGATCGAGGTCCAGGCCGATCACCTTCACCCCGCGGCGGACCAGCTCGGCCGCGTGCCCGCCCAGCCCGACGGTGCAGTCGACGGCCGTCTGCCCCTTCCGGGGCTTCAGCGCGGCCATCGACTCCCGGAGAAGGACGGGGATGTGCGGGGTCGTCTTCATCGCTCCACCATAAATCGTACTGTCCAATTTATGGTGCCTTTGGGGCACCATAAATTGGACAGTACGATTTATGGTGCCAGCTCCTCGATCCATTGGGCCGCGATCTTCGCCGGATCCAGCGACGGGACCCGGGAGACGAGGCGGGCGCCGGGGATCGTCCGGGCCATGGTTTCGGCGACGTCCCACGGATGCACGGGGTCGCCCTTCACGGCGAGGATCGTCGTCGGCGCGCGCAGGGCGGCGAGATCCTCGGGCCAGCGCTCGACGAGGCGCCAGCGGGCCGTGCCGCGCAGCGCGGCCGCGAGCTTCGGGCCCAGCCGGGCGGGATCGTAGCGCCGCCAGTCGTCGCGCAGCGCGGCGATCCAGGCCGCCGCGCGCGGCGCCGAGAGCCCGTCCGTGATCCGCCGCGCCGCCTCGTCGAAGTCCGCGCGGGCGAAGGCCTCCGCCATCGCCTCGGTCTTGTCCGGAGCCCGGAAGCTGCCCGGGCCGAAGCCGGGGAGGTCGAGGATCAGCCGCTCGACCCGCTCGGGATGTCGCCGCGCGAACAACAGCGACGTTGCCGCGCCCAGCGAGGTGCCGCCGATCGACGCCCGCGCCCAGCCCAGGCGGTCGAGCACGGCGCCCAGGTCGTCGGCCATCGCCTCCGCTTCGATCGCCCCGCCTTCGCTGTCGCCGTGGCCGCGCTGGTCGGGGGCGGCGACGTCGAAGCGCGCTCCCAGCGCCTCGGGCACGAAGGCCTTCGAAAAGACGATTGGATG
>DASVNH010000028.1:0-23644 GCA_036383955.1 Planctomycetota bacterium
CCTCGCCCTCTGGGGCTCGCTCGGCTTCATCGCCGTCGTCGGCGGCGTCGGCCTGACCATCGCCCTCGCGGGACGGAAGCCGCCGATCTCCCCCGAGCCGCCCGCGATCGTCGATCCGCCGCCGTCCCGCCCCCGGCCCGCGCCCTCCGGCGAGCCGGGCGACATCGACATCGACCAGCTCCGCCGGCTGATGGCCGGACCGCCCGCGGAATGGAAGCGGGACGCGATCGAGGCCGCCCTCGCCCGCCGGCCCGACCTCGAAGGCCTCCGCAAGGACTATGCGCGCGGCCTGGCCGGGCTCGGGCTCCTCGACGGCCTGGTCGGCCACTGGCCGCTCGACGACGCGGAAGGGTCGGTCGTGCGCGACGCCACGGGCCGCGGCAACGACGGGAAGGTCATCGGCGCGCCCCTGCGCGCTCCCGGCAAGATCGGCGGCGCCTTCCGCTTCCGCGGCAACGACGAGGACGGCGTCGAGATCCCCGCCGCGAACGAGCTCGACACCCTCGAGGCGAAAAGCTACTCCCTCTGCGCCTGGTTCAAGCCCGACCAGCGGCCGGCCGGCAAGGAGCTCAAATCCAACGACTCCTGGTACGCCCTCCTGACCCGGCCCGGCCTGCACCTCGGGCTCTGCTACGACCGCCAGGGCCACGCGGAGTTCTCGAGCTGGCTCGACGGCCAGAAGCAGAACGGCCACGTCTCGAGCGATACGATCGCGCCGGGCGCCTGGGCCCACGCCGTCGGCCTCATCGACGCCGTCGAGGGAAAGTGCAGGGTCTACGTCAACGGCCGCCCCTCCGGAGAGTCCACCTGGGCGCCGCGCACCCGCCACCATCGCCACACCGGCGCGTGGCGGATCGGCATCGCCGGCCCCCAGAGCAAGGAGTGGAGCTGGTCGATGAAGGGGCTGATCGACGACGTCCGCTTCTACGCCCGGTCGCTCGCTCCCGAAGAGATCGCGCTGCTCGCCGAAGGCGTCCCCCTGCCCGCCGCCGCGCCGCCGGGGCGGACGCCGTCGAACGACGGCCTGGTCTTCCACCTGCGCGCGGACGCCGGCGTCGCGGCGGACGGCGGGGTCGTGAACGCCTGGGGGGACGTCGAACGCAAGATCGCCCCCCACTCCGAGGACGACGAGCGGCCGACGGTCAAGCCGACGGGGATCGTCTGGGACGGGAAGAACGACAAGCTGGCCCTGCATTCGCTCCCGGAGTTCCTGTTCAAGGAGTCGGACAGCTTCACGCTGATGGCGCGGGTCCACTTCGAGACGGCGCCGCGCGGCCGCTGGATGGGCCTCTTCACGAAGGGCAGCGAGCGCGTGCCGCCGTGGTACGGGCTCTACCTCGACCCCGAGGGCCGCTGGGTCTTCGGCAGCAACCTGAACCTGCACGGCAGCCCGACGAAGGCGGGCACGACGACGGTGACGGCGCTGCAGATCGGCGGGCGGGAGCGCCGGATCTACGTCGACGGCACGCGGGTGGCGACGGGTCCGTCGATGGACGCCTCCGGGCCGGGCGATCTCTGGATCGGCGGCGTGAAGGGCAAGAGCGAGTACTTCAACGGCGCGATCCAGGAGATCAGGCTCTGGCGCCGCGCCCTGGAGCCCTCCGAACTGTTGATAAAGTGATGCGGTCATTTCATCAACACTTGGGAAGTGTTGATAAAATGACCGCATCAATCTATCAACAGATCCCGCCTTGCGCGCCGCCTACCGCACCGACGGGGGACAGATCGTCTTCGGCCTGCCGGACGCCGTCGTCCACGCGCGCGCGCCGGAGGACGTCGCCGACACCCTCAAGTACGCGCAGCGCGAAGGCGTCCCCGTCACCTGCCGCGGCGGCGGGCTCACCACCGAGGGCGAATCCGTCGCGCGCCAGGGCGTGCTCCTCGACCTCAAGGGCCTGAGCCGCTTCCTCGACTGCGACGGCTCGACCGCCTGGGTCGAGGCGGGCATGACCTGGCACCAGCTCGCCGAGCACCTGCGCCCCCTCGGCCTCGACTACATCAGCGCGCCCCTCAACATGATGAGCTCCGTGGGCGGCACGCTCGGCGTCGGCGGCATCGACGTCAACTCGCCGCGCCACGGCTGCGCGGCGGACCAGGCCGTCGAGCTCGAGGTCGTCACCCCGACCGGCGACATCGTCCGCGTGAAGGACGGCGACGACTACTTCGAGCGGGTCATCCTCGGCTACGGCCAGTTCGGCGTCATCACCAAGGCGCGCCTCAAGGTCCGCCCCTACAAGCCCATGACCACGAAGTACTGGCTCTACTCCGACATCGGGATCGCGATCGACGACATGAAGCGCCTCGTGGACGCGGACGCCGTCGACGCCTGCGCCATCCTCACGCTGATGGACCGCGTGATCGCGCTCATCGTCGGATTCGAGGGCGAGCCGCGGCCGCTCGAGCTGCGCGGCGCGACCGAGACGTCCTTCCTGCTCAAGACGGCGCTGGGCTACGGCGTGCGTCCCTGGCGCTGGAAGGAGGCGATGTTCCTGCGGCGGAGGAAGTCGACGCTCCTCCCCGCCCTCACCCATCCGCTCTTCACCCGCGGCGGCAAGCTCGAGGACCGGACGGTGGTGTTCAGCCGCCTGATCTGGGAGTACTGGGGCGACCGGCAGGTGGTGATCCCGGACCTGGCGATCACGAAGAAGAACTTCGCCGAGGCGGCGCGGCGCGGGATCGACGTCTGCCGCCGCCACTTCCCCTACTTCACGCTCTACTGCGTGATGATCCGCAAGTTCGGCGAGCGCCCGCGCTACGAGATGAGCGCGATTCCCCCGACCTCCGACGCCCACGTCTGCGGCATCGAGTTCTCGCCGCTGCTCGAGGGCGCGGACTACGCGCGCGACCACTTCCAGAGCTTCAAGAACGCGATCTACGACGAGGGGCTCAAGCTCGGCGGCAGCTACTACCGCTTCGGCGGCGTGATGAAGCCGTACATCCGCCGCATGTTCGGCGACGCGATGGTCGACCGCCACAAGGCCATGAAGCGCTCGCTCGACCCGGCGTTCATCCTGAACCCCGAGGTGGTCTTTTGAATCACGGCGACTGCGTCGGCTGCGGCCTCTGCATGATCGGCTGCCCCGCCTACGAGGAGATCTCGTCGGAGGCGCACACCGCCAAGGGCCGCAACCGCATGCTGCAGGCCGGTCTCCAGGCCGCCGACATGGTGGAGGCCATCGAGGCCTGCACGCTCTGCGGCTACTGCGACGCCGTCTGCCCCAAGCACGTCGACAACGTCGAGATCGTCCTCAAGCTCCGCCGCGACCTCCACGGCGCCTCCAGCCTCTCCGCGCCGGCCGCCCGGCCGCTCGTGCTCGGCTGCACGCTCCGCGACAAGGCGCCCCACCTCATTCCGTCGATCCTCGACTTCCTCAAGCGCCTCGGCCGCCCCGCCGACCCCGAGTCCGCCGGCTGCTGCGGCTCGTGGGACGTCGAAGCCGGCCGCGCGGTCCGCGCGCGGGCGAAGGCGGACGTCGTCTGCGACCCCGTCTGCCTGGAGCAGTACGAGGCCGACTTCCTGGGCGCGCTGGCGATGAAGCGCCTGGACCTCTTCGACCTGAAGCCGCCGTTCTACTACTTCGCGCCGCACCGGCTGATCAACGGCGACCACGCGCGCTACTACCCGCTCTACCACGGGCTGCGGGAGAAGACGGGCTGCGGGATGAACCTGGACCTGAACCGGCTCGCGCGCTCGACGACCGCCGGCAGCGTGAATCCGAAGGATGTCGGCGCCGCCGTGAAGCGCCTGCTGCGCCACAGCAAGGCGGAGCGGATCATCA
Source organism: Planctomycetota bacterium (assembly GCA_036383955.1). Lineage (GTDB taxonomy): Bacteria > Planctomycetota > MHYJ01 > MHYJ01 > JACPRB01 > JACQFK01. The sequence continues at coordinate 3,780 of DASVNH010000028.1, forward strand.
CCTGTTCCCCGGCGGAGTACCTGGCGTTCAAGGAGCATTCCGGCCGCGAGACGCTCTACATCACCCAATGTCTACGGTAAACACCGACGTCCTGATCATCGGCGCGAGCCTCTGCGGGGGGGCGGCGGCGAAGCGCACGGTCGACGCGGGCTTCAAGACGGTGATCCTCGAGCGCAAGGAGCTGCCGCGGCACAAGATCTGCTCGGGCATCCTCTCGCCGCGGGGCTGGCGCTTCCTGCACGAGAACTTCGGCGAGCCGCCGCCCGAGGCCTTCCACGAGCCCAAGTGGGTGACGGGCGTCAACTTCCTGTTCCCGAACGGCCTGCAGCTGCCGATGCCCTTCCAGCCCGGCCCGACGCCCCACATCTACCGCAAGTTCGCCGACCACCATGTCGTGAAGAAGAGCCGCGCGGAGATCCACGAGGGCACCGAGTTCCTCGAGATGGCGCCCGACGCGACGGGCGTGACCGTGAAGGCGAACCGCCGCGGCGAGCCGGTCACGTACCGGGCAAAGTACGTGATCGCGGCCGACGGCCCGCGCTCGTCGGCCGTCGCGAAGCTCTACCCCACTTTCCGTAACAGCATCTGGTGGTTCGTGGTCGGGCAGAAGTACTACAAGGCGGACGTCGACCTCGACCCGAAGTGGTTCCACTTCACGATCAATTCCCGGCTCGGCCCTTACAACTGGAGCCATCCCGAGGCCGGCTGCCACATCGTGGGCTACACCTGCGAGCATGGGGAGTCGTGGCCGGACGGGCACCGGAAGATCCTCGACTACTTCAAGACCGCGCACGGCCTGAAGATCCGCGAGGAGGTCTCCAAGGAAGGCTGCCTCGAGAATTTCGGGATGTCGCTCAGCAACCACTTCGTCTTCGGCCGCGACCGGGTGCTCGTGTCGGGCCAGGCGGCGGGCTTCCTGAACATGATGGCCGAGGGGATGTCGTGCGCCCTCCACAGCGGCGCGATCGCGGGGGAGTCGATCGTCGAGGCGATCACGCGGAACCGGGACGCGAACGCGCTCTACAACGACCTGATCCAGAGCGAGCGCAAGCGCACGGTCGACCAGTGGAACCCGCTGAAGATCCTCTTCTCGAACCCGCACGAGGCGGACCTGAAGGCGGCGATCGCGAAGTTCCCGTTCAGCGACCGCCTCTACATGGTGGGCGAGATGCTCGCCTACTGCGGCCAGTACCGCGGCTACCAGTGGATGGCCCCGATCCTCGCGGCGGCCGTCAAGCGGCTGTTCCTCGGCCGCTATTGACGACGAGAATCAAGAATCACGAATCAAGAATCAAGGGACGTCCCCCCTGCCCCCCCTGGGGGGCGGTCAACCGCGCAGGCGACGCATCACCAGCCAGAGGACCAGCGAGACCGAGGCCGTGATTCTTGATTCTCGTCCGTGATTCGTGATTCTTGATTCGTGATTCCGTCGTGTTAACCTGTGGCCATGCTGAAACTCGCCGCCCTCGCTCTCCTCCTCGCCCCCGCTCAGGATGCCGAGTGGGTCCCGCTCTTCAACGGCAAGGACCTCAGCGGCTGGTCGCCGAAGATCCGGGGGCACGCGCTGGGCGAGAACTGGAACGACACCTTCCGCGTCGAGGAGGGCCTGTTGAAGGTCCGCTACGACAAGTACGAGAAGTTCGACGAGCGCTTCGGGCATCTCTTCTACAAGGAGCCCTTCTCGCACTACCTGCTGCGGATCGAGTACCGCTTCGTCGGCGAGCAGTGCCCGGGCGGGCCCGGCTGGGCCTGGCGCAACAGCGGCGTCATGCTCCACGGCCAGGACCCGGCGACCATGACCCTCGACCAGAGCTTCCCCGTCTCGATCGAGGTCCAGTTCCTCGGCGGCAAGCCGGAGGGCAAGCGCGCGACGGCCAACCTCTGCACCCCGGGCACGAACGTGGTCATGAAAGAGGAGCTCATCACCCGGCACTGCACCGACTCCGTCTCCAAGACCTACCCCGGCGACCAGTGGGTGACGGTGGAGGTCGAGGTCCGCGGCTCCGGCGTCATCCGCCACCTCATCGACGGCGAGACCGTCATGGCCTACGAGAAGGCGCAGCTCGACCCCAAGGACGGCGACGCCAAGAAGCTCATCAAGGATCCCGCCAAGCTCCTCATCGAGGGCGGTTCCATTTCTTTGCAAGCCGAAAGCCATCCCCTCGACTTCCGCAAAGTGGAGATCAAGAAACTCGCTCCCTAGGGGGAATCCCGAGGGTAAGCTTCCTTTCATGGGGAAGGAATCGGGGACCTGCGTCGTCTGCGGAAACGCGGTCGCGGCGGTCGACTTCGACAAGGGCGACGCGATCCGCCTGCTCGGCAAGATCTACTGCGGCAAGTGCATGAAGGAGCGCGTCGCGCGCTCCAAATCCGGCGACTCCATGCCCGACTTCCGCACGCCGCCGCCCGTCCCGCCCAAGGGCCTCTGACGCGTCACGATCCCGCGCCCGGCGGCGTACCTTTATCCATGATTCGAGCCCTCGCCCTCGCGGCGCTCCTTCAGGCGGCCCCCGGCAAGAAGCCGCCCGACGCCCTGAACCTGATGCTGAAGAAGGGCGAGCTCCTCCTCGAGGACTCCTTCACCGCCGAGTCCTGGGGCTCGAAGGACTGGAACAAGTACAAGGGCAAGTGGGAGATCGTGGGCGACCAGCTGAAGGTCGCCGAGGTCGCCTCCGACGCCCACCATCCCGCCGTCTCGCGGAAGGCCGAGCTCAATTGCGCGGTCATCCAGTTCAAGTTCAAGTTCGACGGCGCCGGCTGGCTCGGCTTCTCCTTCGACGGCAAGGAGCACGTGGCCCGCTGCATGATGCGGCCCGACGCCTTCCAGGTGGTCCGGATGTCCGGCATCGGCGGCACGACCAAAGGCGAGACGATCGACGAGAAGAAGGTGAAGCTCGCCGACGGCGCCTGGCACACGATCGTGATCGAGATCGGCGGCAAGGAGATGCTCGCCCAGATCGACAACACCCACTTCATCTTCGGCGAGAAGGCGGGCGTCGAGACCGACAAGACCCGCTTCGAATTCATCAGCGGCGGGCAATTCGCCTGGTTCGACGACCTCAAGATCTGGAAGGCCGAGCCCGACCCGAAGTGGGCCCAGAAGAAGCAGCTCCTGATCGCCCAGACCAAGAAGCGATCCTGACGCGTCAGGGCGCGAAGAGCCCCTTGATCAAGCCCACCGCCGTGTCCGCCAGCAGCTCGCCGGTCTCCACCGCCATGCAGCTGGGCGGCCCGAACGTGCACTCGTAGCCGCCCCGCGCGAAGGCCTCCCGGTGCGGGATGTAGCCCAGCATGCCGTTGGCGTAGCCCACCACCCACGTGCGCGCCGGGGCGCTCGACGTCTTGATCCGCAGCCCGATCTCCACGAAGATCTCCGCCGGCACCGCCGCGAAAGCCCAGCCGTCGACGCGGAACACCTGCAGCTCCGCGGGCTCCACGCCGCCCTTCTTCGCGATCTCCTCCATCAACAGCGGGATCTTCCGCTCGTAGTAGCCCTTCTCGCCGAAGCGCTGCGTGCCCGGGCGGGTGCCGTCGACGTCCTCCTTCGACGGCTGCCGGTACGGGATCGGGATCGTCTTCGAAGCGGCGGCCACGGTCTTCGGCGACGTCCACTTCAGCGCCTCGATCGCTCCCCACGCGTCGTCGGCGAGCCGCGTCCCGACCTCCTCCATCGTCAGCTGGGGGCGGCCGAACGGATTCGAAGGCGCCAGGTTGCCGCAGGCTCCTTGCAGGTAGAGCGTGATCGGCACGCCCTTCTCCTTGAGCCGCGCCGCCAGGACGCCCGGGTAGCCGGCGCTGAACACCGGATCGCCGCCCTTGTGGCCCGGATGGCACGCGTAGGTCACCAGCGCGCCGAGGATCTTCCCGTCCTTGCCGCGCGCGGCCAGCACGCCGACCTCCGGGTCGATCGGCCCCTCGAAGGCCAGCGCGTCGGGATCCTTGAAGCTCCCGTGCGTCCGCACGGTGCCGTCGCGCATCACGATCCGCCGGTTGTACGCGACCTCGGCGTTGAGCCCCCGCCCCACCCCGACCTTCGCCTCGGTCCGGGCCGCGAGCGCGAGCCCCACGGCCGCCGACGTCTTCTCGATCATCGTCGCGATCCACGTCTCGCTGCGCGGCAAGGCCTCGTTCATCATGGCCGGGCCGGTGTGGTTGTGCGTGGCCGTGACCATCACGCGCGCGGGGGCGAGGCCGTGCTCCTTCCGGATCCGCGCGCGGACGGACGTCGCGTCCTCCGAGAGGATCATCGCCACGTCGAGCTGCACGAAAACGATCGGCTCGCCGCCCGCGACGTCGAACGCCGCCGCCCGCGCGTAGATCGGATCGCGGACCGCGTCGCCGGTCAGCTTGGAGTTCCAGCCCTGCCGCGGCGAGCCCAGCGGCGGGGTGATGTCGACTTCCCCGAAGCCGGCCCGGAAGTCCTGGGCCAGCAGAAGAGCGATGAGGAGTGTCATGCCCTTCCTTTGTCCGTCGGCTACTTCTTCTCGTCCTTCTTCTTTTTGAAGAGGTCCTTGAGCCCTTCGGTGGTCTTTTCGACTTCCTTCTTCGCGTCGTCCGTGTTCTGGGCCTTCTTGATGGACTCCTCGACCGCCTTCACGTCGCCCTTCTTGAGGGATTCGACGGCCTTCTCCGCCTCCTTCGCCGCGGGGTCGAGCGCCGCCTTCTTGAGCTTGTCCGCCTCGCCGCCCAGGCGGTCGGCGTACTTCATCAGCTCCGCCTTCCCCAGCATCTCCAGGCCCTTCTTCGCGATCTCCAGGAACGGCAGCTTGGCGTCGATCGACGGATCCTCCACCGGCCCCTTCACGCCCGCCTCGATCGCCACCGGCAGCTTCTCGCCGTACGCGTTGATCCCCTGGATCGCGTACCCGGACATCTCCGGGTCCAGGCCCAGGATTTTCGGCTCCCCCGGCTTCGCGGCGATCTTCAGCTGGTCGATCCGCAGCTGGATCTTGCCGTTGATCTGGCCGCCCGACGTCCCGGCGGCCGTCGACAGCACCGCCTTCCCGCCCTCGACCTTCACCGGCACGCTCTTCTCGTACAGGCCGCGGTAGTCCACGATCGGGACGTCGGCGAGCTTGAACTCGAGGTCCGACTTCCCCGGCAGCCAGGTCCCGCGGAGCGTGAGCTTGCCGGCGCCGAGCGCGCCCGCGAGGTCCAGCGCGACCGGCTTCCCGTCCCAGCCGATGGACGTCGAGAGGCTCTCGATCTTCCCCTCGACGCTCGTGAGCGCGGGGAGCTTGCCTTCCTTTTGCGTCCGGTCCTCGACGGCCAGCGCGAAGCCCTTCACCTCGACGAGATCCACCCGCGCCATCGGATCGGCGCGCGGCGACGTCCAGGTCAGCGACGCGTCGTAGTCGGGCGCGGGCCGCTTCTTGCCCGCGGCCTCCTCCGCCTTCTTCTCCGCCTCGCCCTTCTTGCGCGACTCCTGATACTTCTTCCAGATCTCCGACCAGTCCGTCTCCTGGCCCTTCTTGGCCAGCCAGTCGAGCCATTCGCCCCACGCTTTTTCCTCGGCGGGATCGGCGGGCTTGGCCGCCGGCACCTGGGTCACGTTGAGCTTGCCGTCCTCCGCGCGGACGACGCGGGCGGCGACATCCTTCAGCGCCAGCTTCTCGATGCGCAGGCGCTTGGAGAGCAGCGACACGAAGCCGAGGTCGGCCTCGAAGCCGCCGACGCGGAGGAGGTCGGTTTTCGTGTCCGCCGGATCGGGCATCTGGAAGTTCTCGAAGGCGAGGCGCTGGCCGAAGAACGAGTAGTCGATCTTGCCGAACGTGACCTTGACGCCGAGGGCGCGGCCCAGGGCGTCGCCGGCCAGCCCGTTGATCGCCGCCTGGGCGTAGAGGCCGCCGCCGACGGTGAGGCCGATGTAGAGGAGCGGGATGAAGGCGACCATGTAGGCGCGGAAGGGGCGGAGGAGGACGAAGCGTTTCTTGGGCGCGACGGCCTCCTTCTCCTTGCCGGCGATGACCCACTTGAAGAAGCGGAAGTACCACTTCTTCATGGCGTTCTGGTACCAGGCGGCGTCGGCCATCTTGGGGCCGAGGCGGGCGCGGTAGGTGGTGACTCCCGCGGCGGTCATGACGCCGAAAGTCAGGGCGATGGGGAGGCTCATGGCGTAGCCGCCGGCGACGATGTAGCGATCGAAGCCCATGTAGGCGAGGATGGGCGCGGAGGAGGCCCAGCCGATGAGGCCGGCGTAGAAGCCGTTCGGGTCGCTGAGGAGGCTGACGCCGACGGCGAACTGGGTGCCGGCGAAGAGGAAGCCGAGCGGCTTGAACGCGCCGAAGACGAGGAGGAAGGTCGCCATGCTGCAGTTGAAGAGCAGGGCGATCGTGAAGAGCAGGAGGAGGTGGAGGCCGAAGGGGGTGAGGCCGGCGAGCGCCCCGAGGCCGGCGCCGACGGCCAGCTGGGCCGGGGTGAGGTCGCTCTTGAGGTTCTTGAAGATCTTGCGGACGAGGCTGATGAGCGTGAGCATCGGACGAATCCTCCCGCTCCTCCGCTCGACGCGTCGGCGTCGAGCTACGGAGCGCCAGCGGTACGTTGGAGCCCAGGAGCGTTTACGCTCCGGAGCTCGGCGCCATCAGGCGCCGAGCGAAGGAGCGGAGAGGCAGGGATTCGAACCCTGGAGACCGGAATTTCCAGTCTAACGGCTTAGCAAGCCGCCGCAATCGGCCACTCTGCCACCTCTCCGTACGACGGTTGGGGCGCACTATAGCATGGGGAGCGCGTGCGTTGCCACATCCGTCCGCGTCGATCCGGATCTACTTCACGGACTCCGCGACGGCCCGGTGGGCGACGTTCCGCAGGTAGGCGGCGTCTTCCGGCGCGACCTCCTTGGGCGTGAACGGATTGGCGACGACGCTTTCCTGGAAGAGGATCTCGTACCACACGCACGCCCCGAGGAACTCGCCGGCCGCGTTGGCGTGGTGGCCGTCCATGGCGAGCGCGGCCGGCTTGCCGTCCTTGGGCGCGGACCACCGCCACCCCACGTGCAGCGAATGCGTCTGGTCCGGCAGGGCGGGAGCGACGGCCGCCTTGCGGTCGAACTTCAGGTCGGGCTTGAAGCCCCACGCCGGATCGCTGTCGGCCAGGTTGAACGCGTCGCCGACAGGGAGCCGCCGGATCCCCAGCTCCTTCGCGATCGCGGCGTAGGCGGCGCTGAGGCTCGCGTGCATCGCCTCCCGCGTCGCGGGCTCGCCGGGCTTTTTCGAGCCGAAGCGGGGGTCGTCGACGCGATACGCCCAGGTCTGGTGGAGGAGCAGCTCGGCCTTCGGCGCGTGCGTCTTGACGTAGTCGCGCAGCTGGGTCGCGAAGGGGCGGTACGTGTCGACGTCGTGGCTCTTGATGCTGGCCTGCTGGATCGTGACGTAGTCCCAGCCCTCGGCGAGAGTCTTGTTCAAGGCGCGGGTTCCGTAGAGGCCCGCCGGATCCTTCGCGTCTTTTTCGTTCGCCTGGATCTTCGTCCAGTGCACCTCCATGGAGGCCCCGCCGACCGACATCGACTGGTGGACGAGGACGTGGCCTCCGGCCTTGGCGAGGTCGCCCAGGAAGCGCGTCGCGTTGCCGGAAAAGCTGTTGCCGATCGTCAGCAGCCGGACGGTCTTCGGCTGGGGAGCGGCCGCCAGCAAAACGAGGGCCAGGCCGAGCAGGGCGCGTCGTGTCATCATCGCGGAATCCTAACACGCCCGCGGAAGAATTTCCCGTAACACAACGGCCCACCAGGGATCCGCGCTAGCCGCGGTGTCGGCGCGCGGGGAACGGGCCGGGAAGACGGAGTTTCTGGGGAGGTGGCCCGTGCGCATCGCCATGTTCAGCTGGGAAACCCTGCATTCGACTCCCGTCGGCGGCGTGGCCGCCCACGTCACCGAGCTGGCCGCCGCGCTGCAGCGCCGCGGCCATGAGACCCACGTCTTCACCCGCCCGGGCTGGGGCAGCGGCGGCGTCTCCAAGATCGACGGCGTCTGGTACCACTACTGCCCGCACAAGCTCACGTCCAACCTCGTCGACGAGGTCCAGGACATGTGCCAGTCCTTCGCGCACCATTTCTACAGGACCGAAGACCACATCGGGAAGTTCGACGTCGTCCACGGCCACGACTGGCTCGCCGCCAACGCGATGGTCTGGATCAAGCAGAACCGCCCCCACCACAAGGCCGTGCTCACGATGCACTCCACCGAGTACGGCCGCTGCGGCAACACCTTCCACAACGGGACGTCCTGCCGCATCCGCGACCACGAGCGCCACGGCACCTACTGCGCGGACCGGGTCGTCGCCGTCAGCGGCGCCCTCCGGAACGAGCTGCAGTGGATGTACAACCTGCCCGAGTCGAAGTGCGCGGTGATCTACAACGGCGTCGACGTCCACAAGTTCGACGGGTACGCCGACCAGGGCGCGCTCAAGCGGCGCTACAACATCGGGCCGCTCGATCCCACGGTGCTCTTCATGGGCCGCCTCTGCGTGCAGAAGGGGCCGGACCTGCTGGTCGAGGCGATCCCCGGCCTGCTCCGGCACTATCCGCACGCCAAGTTCATCATCGCGGGCGAAGGCCACATGCGCGGCGACCTCGAGCGCCGCGCGCGCGAGCTCCGGGTCCACCACGCCATCCGCTGGTTCGGCCGGCTGAGCCCCGGCGAGCAGGTGGACATGTTCAAGACCTGCGACGTCGTCTGCGTGCCCAGCCGGAACGAGCCCTTCGGCATCATCGTCCTGGAGGCCTGGGCCGCCGGCAAGCCCGTCGTCGCCTCGCAGATCGGCGGCCCCGGCGAGTTCGTCTGGCACAACGTCAACGGCCTCAAGATCTTCCCCACCGTCGAGTCGGTCGGCTGGGGCCTGGGGACCCTCTTCACCAACTGGGAGTGGGCCCGGAGCATGGGCAAGGCCGGGCGCGCCGCCGCCGAGACCGCGTTCACCTGGGAAAAGATCGCGCGCGACACCGAGCGCTTCTACCAGAACTGACGGATGAAGCGACGACGGAAGAAAGCCCGGGGGGTCGTCGCCGCTCCGCCCGAGGAGCCGCCGGCGGATCTGCCCGTCCGCTACGGCCGCACCCGGGTCGTCCTGATGGACGTCGACCCCCTCCACGCCTTCGCCTACTGGGAGGTCACGCCGGAGGACCAGGCGCGCGCGGTCCGGGCGCTGCGGGGGGCCGCGACCTCCTGGGCGCTGCGCTTCCACGACCGCGAGGCCGGGGGATTCTTCGACATCCCCATCGACCTGGCGAGCGCCTGCTGGTACGTGGAGCTCTGGGCGGACGACAAGACCTACGAAGCGGAGATCGGCCCGCGCGACGCGAAGGGGCATTTCGTGCCGGTCTGCCGCTCGAACGCCGCCCGCACGCCGCGCGCCACGCCGTCGCCGCTCTACGAGCCCTGCTGGATGACCGCCGCGGCGGAAGAGGTCCGCACGCCGCGGCAGGCGCCGCCGCCGCCGGCGGAGGCGCCGCCAAAGGCCGTCGAGGCCGCGATCCCGAAGGCGCCGGCCCGGCGCGTCCGCAAGGAGACGCCCGCCCCGGCCGCGGGCGAAACAGCCGGTTCGATTCGCCCGGCTCCGCCGGAGACGTTCGGGGTGTCGAGCGGCCTCTGGGGCCGGCCGGACGGGGCCTGATGCGCGGCTATCTCTCCCTCGCCCTGCACGCCCACCTGCCCTATGTGCGGCATCCCGAGCACGACGAGTTCCTCGAGGAGGACTGGCTCTACGAGGCCGTCACGGAGACGTACATCCCGCTGCTGTGGGTGCTCGAGGGCCTCGCGTCCGACGGCATCGAATTCCGCCTGACGCTCTCGCTGACGCCGACGCTGGTGTCGATGCTGAACGACGACCTGCTGCGGCGGCGCTGCGCGCGGAAGCTGGACCTGCTCTGCGAGCTCGCCGAGAAGGAGATCGTCCGCACGCGGCATCTCCGCGCGTTCCACGAGACGGCGCGGATGTACCGCGACCGCTTCCGCGCCGCCCGGCAGGACTACCTGCACCGCTGGCGCATGGACCTCGTGGGCGCGTTCCGGCGCCTCCAGGACCACGGCTCTCTCGAGATCATCACCTGCGGGGCCACGCACGGCTACCTGCCGCTGCTGCGGGTGAATCCGCGGGCCGTCCGCGCCCAGATCCAGGTGGCGGTCCAGCACTACCGCGAGACGTTCGGGCGCGCGCCGCGCGGCTTCTGGCTGCCCGAATGCGGCTACTATCCGGGCCTCGACATCCTCCTCAAGGAAGCCGGCCTCCGCTATTTCTTCGTCGACACCCACGGCATCACCCACGCGTCGGGGCGGCCCGCGCTGGGCTCTTACGCGCCGCTCTTCTGCCCCGGCGGGACGGCCGCGTTCGGGCGCGATCCCGACTCCTCGAAGCAGGTGTGGAGCTCGCGCGAAGGCTATCCGGGCGATCCGGACTACCGGGAGTTCTACCGCGACATCGGCTTCGACCTCGATTTCAATTACATCCAGCGCTACATCCACAGGGACGGCATCCGCGTCAACACGGGGATCAAGTACCACCGCGTCACCGGCCACACCGCGGAGAAGGAGCCCTACTTCAGAGCGCGGGCGCTGGAGAAGGCCTCCCTCCACGCGGCCGACTTCGTCCTCCAGCGGCGGCGGAGGATGGAAAGCCTCGGAGGCCGTCTCGGACGCCTCCCCCTGATCTCCGCCACGTACGACGCCGAGCTGTTCGGCCACTGGTGGTTCGAGGGGCCCGACTGGCTCGACGCCCTCTTCCGCAAAATCGCGGCCGAACCGGACGGGCTCCGCCTGATCACCCCGCCGGAGTATCTCGCGGCCCATCCCGTCAACCAGACCGAGATGCCGTCGGCGTCGAGCTGGGGCGACAAGGGCTACAACGAGGTCTGGCTCAACGGGACCAACGACTGGGTCTACCGGCACCTGCACGAGGCGGCCGACCGGATGGTCGAGCTGGCCGACCGCTTCCCGCGGGCCCGGGGGATCGAGAAGCGCGCGCTGAACCAGGCGGCGCGCGAGCTGCTCCTCGCGCAGTCGAGCGACTGGGCCTTCATCATGAAGTCGGGCACCACCGTGCCCTACGCGATCCGCCGCACGAAAGCCCACCTCCAGGGCTTCGGCGAGCTCTACGACGGCCTCACGAACGGCGGCGTGCCCCACCACCGGCTCGCCCGCCTGGAGTCCCGCAACAACATCTTCCCCCAGCTCGACTACGCGGTCTTCGCGACCGAAGGAGAACGGCGATGAGCGAGGTCTATCACGCGCTCGGGCTGCATTTTCACCAGCCGCTCGGCAACCTGATCCACCTCAACAAGACCGGCGAGCGCTGGGAAGCCCAGCAGATCCTCTGGTGCTACGACCGGCCCACCCGGATGATCGAGGCCTACCCGGACGTCGCGCGCCTCCACCTCAGCTTCTCGGGCACGCTCCTCAAGCAGCTCGAGGATCCGGCCGTCCGCCAGACCTACCGCGACGTGGTGGACGTCGAGGACTTCCTCTCCCGCTACCGGCGAAGCGGGATCGAGTTCATCGGCTGCGGGCTCTACCATCCCGTCTATCCGCTCATCCCCCCCGCCGACTGGGACGCGCAGACCGCCTGGTGGATCGGCCTCGGACGTCATCTCCTCGGCCAGAGCCAGTTCCCGGGCTTCTGGCCCCCCGAGATGGGCTTCTGCGCGGAGATGATCCCCCTCCTCGCGCGCCACGGGTTCAAGTACGCCATCGTCGATTCGATCTACATCAAGCCCCGACGTCCCATGCGCTGGGAGGAGACCCGCTACCGCCCCTACCTCGCCCGCTACGGCGGCGCGGAGATCGTCGTCATTCCGCGCGACCGCGAGCTTTCCAACGCGCAGCTGTCGGGCGTCGATCCCGGCTGGTTCGACCACGAGGTGCGCGAGCGGACCAAGTTCTGCGACTTCCCCGCGCTCGTGACCACCTGGACCGACGGCGAGAACGGCGGCTGGTTCCGCACCCAGCAGATCGAGAGCGGCTTCTGGGGCTTCTTCTACCGGCCGATCCTGGAGCGGGCCCGGAGGAAACAGCTGAGCTTCACGCCCATCCACATCTCCGACTACCTGCGGCGCTTTCCGCCGACGGAGGAGGTCGACGTCCACCGCGGCGCCTGGAACACGGAGCAGCACTGGGGCGGCGACTTCACGCAGTGGACGGGCTCGCTGCTGCAGAAGAAGGGGCTGGACGAGGTCCATCGCGCGAGCGACTACTTCCAGCGCGTCAAGAAGACGGTCGAGGAGCGCGGGGCGGGCGACGACGTCCGCCAGTGGGTGACGCAGGCCTACGACCATCTGCTGACGGCCGAGACGAGCTGCAACTTCTACTGGGGCAGCCGCTGGGTGCATCGGTCCTTCGACGACCTGGAGCGGACCTACGCGCTGCTCGACCGGGCGATGGAGAAGGTGGGCGCGCGCTGACCGCGCTCGCGCGCGGAAATCCCAACTCCCAAATCCCAACGTATCTCCCCGTACCGCCCCGGGGGGGGGGGCAAGGGGGCGGCCAGTTGGGATTTTGGATTTGGGGGTTGGGATTTTGCCGCCGCGGGCGGCTAGAGTCCGATGTCGCCGATCGTTCTCAGCTCGTCGGGCGTGAGGGTGAAGCGGTCGCAAGCGAGGTCGTCCTTCATGTGCCGTTCGTCGGTCGTGCCGGTGAGCGGGAGCATGCCGACCTGCTGGGCGAAGCGGAAGACGAGCTGGGCGACGCCCGCGTCCACGCGCTCGGCGATGGTCCGCAGGGAGGGATCCGCGAGGACGTCGGCGTTGGCGGTCAGCAGCGAGAAGCCCTGGTAGACGATCCCGCGGGCGCGGCAGATCTCCCGCGTCTCCCGGTCCCAGCCCGTCACGGCGTAGCAGCGGTTCTGCACGTAGGCGGGCGGGACCGACGCCTTGGCCAGGAGCTGGGTCAGCTGCTCGGCGCTGACGTTGCTGACGCCGATCTTCCGGGCCCTGCCCGACCGCTGCAGCGTCTCCATCGCCGCCCAGACCTCCCAGTCCGCGTCGATCAGCCCGCGGCGCGTGTGCGGCCCGTGCAGGACGTAGGAATCCAGGTAGTCGGTGTGGAGATGCTTCAGGGAGCTTTCGAACGACTGGTTCACCTGCGTGGTCAGATCCGCCGAGCGGTCGTAGGGCGTGCGGTGATCCTGGCCGCCCGCGGACGTGAACTTGGTCTGCAGGAACAGGGTGTCGCGGGGCACGCCCTTCAGCGCCTCCCCCACGAGGGCCTCGTCGTAGTGGATGAGCTGGTTGGCCGTGTCGATCGCCGTGAAGCCGGACGCGAGCGCCAGCTTCACCAGCCGGGTCGTCTCGGCCTTCTTCCAGGCCGTGCCGTAGAGGAACGTGGGATGCTTCATGATGGCGTAAACGTTATCACTCGCGAGCGACTTCGGATACCATAACCTGACCATGAGCACGATCAGAGACCTCGTCGTCCTCGGCGGCGGCGGCCACGCCCGCGTGGTCATCCAGGCCGCGCAGTCGCGCCCCACCGAGTGGAACGTGGTGGGCTACGTCGACCCCAACAAGCGGGACGCGAGCCGCCTGGGCGCGCGCTACCTCGGCGAGGACGAGGCCCGGGTCGCCGCCGACCCCACGTTCGCGAAGTGCCGCTTCGTGCTCGGCATCGGCAGCACCTTCCAGGCGGGCGCGCGCCGCGAGATCGTCCAGCGCGTCAAGCTCCCGGCCGACCGCTGGGCCACCGTGATCCACGCGCGGGCCATCGTCTCTCCCACGGCGACGATCGGACCCGGCACCGTCGTGCTCGCGGGCGCCATGGTCAACGCGAACGCCGCGGTCGGCGCGCACTGCATCGTCAACTCCGGCGCCATCCTCGAGTACGACTCCGTCCTCGGCGCCTACGTGCACGCCGCGCCGGCCGTCGTCGTCGCCGCCCGCGCCAAGATCGGCGAGGGCAGCTACCTCGGCATCGGCTGCCGGATCCGCGAGCGCCTCACGCTCGGCGACAACGTGAAAGTCGGCATGGGGGCCGTCGTGCTCCGCTCCGTCCCCTCCGACCGCGTCGTCATCGGCGTCCCCGCCAAAGACATGGCGCCCGCCGACGAGCGCTGAGCCCGTCTCATCGTTCAGGAAATTCCTGACTGACGCCTCTCTTCTTCCTCTTTAAGATGTGTCATCTTTCTCAAGAGCGAGTATGATGGCGCCCAGGAAACGACCGGGGGTTTGAAGACATGGCGAAAAGGAAACTCTCTTCCGAGCAGCGCGCCGAGCTCCGTGCGGAGCTCAAGAAGGCGATCGGAAGCGGACAGAAGACGGCCGACGTCCTTCGCGACGTCGCCAAGAAGTACGGGATCACCACCATCACCGCGCGCTGGTATCTCAAGTCCATCGGCGGCGCGCCGAGGAAGGCCCGCGGCGGCGCGAAGCGCGGCCGCAAGCCCGGACGTCCGTCCGGCGACGGCGACCTCCTCAAGCTCGTCGAGGAGCAGGCCCGCAGCGCCAAGGAAGCCCGCAAGCTCGTGCCGCGCTGGCAGCGGCTCGTCACCCGCGAGGCGTCCCTCCGCCAGCTGGCCGCCCGCGTCCAGCGCAAGCTCGACACGACCAGCCGGAAGGCCGTCGCGCTCCGGAAGCGCATCGACGTCCTCGTCGGCAGCTAGATGGACGTCCTGCGGCCGCTCTTCACGGCGGAAGACCGGCTGACCCGCGACCAGGTCGACGAGATCCTCCGCCACGGCCCCGCCCTCGTGCCGGAGCTCGTCCGCCTGCTCGAGGACGAAGACGCCTGGGAGGCCGAGTTCCCCGCCGGCTGGGCCGTCGTCCACGCCGCCTATCTGCTCGCCGCCCTCCGGCCCCCCGGCTCGCTGGAGGTCCTGGTGGAGGCCGTCGACCGCGCCGCGGACTACGACGAAGACTGGATCAGCGAGCCCGCGCCCTTCCTGCTCGCCGCCTACGGCCCGTCCGCCGTCCCGCTCTTGCGGGACGTCGCCACCGACCGCGATCGCGCCCCCGCCGTCCGCGGCGCGGCGAACGAGGCCCTCTCTCTCATCGGCCGGACCCATCCGGAGGCGCTCGACGCCCTCCGCGTGTCGGTCGACGACCGCGCCTGTGATCAGGACGTCCGGGCGTTCGCGGCGCTCGCGCTGCTCGACTTCGCCCTGCCCGCCGACCGCGCCCGGATCGAAGCGGCGGCGGACGAAGACATCCTGACGAAGGAGCAGATCGAAGAGACCTACCAGGAGGGCCCGCCCGAGCTTCCCGCCCCTTATGACTGGATGAGCTTCTACAGCCCGGACGAGATCGCCGCGCGCCAGGAGGGGGACGAGGAGGAGCCGGCCGCGGAGGAGGACGTCGAAGAAGCGCCCGCCGAGGACGCGCCCCCGCCCCCGCTCAAGGCCGCCGCCGTGCCCGGCCGCAACGACCCCTGCCCCTGCGGCAGCCGCATGAAGTACAAGAAGTGCTGCGGGAAATAGAGCCTAGAACCTAGAGCCAAGAACCTAGACATCCCCCTCCTCCCCCCGGGGGGGGGCGTGGGGGGACCATGGGCTCTAGGTACTTGGCTCTTGGCTCTAACCCAGGAGGACTTCGAGGTCCTCGCGGGTCATCCGGCCCAGGAAGCCCGCGTCCTCCCGCAGGATCGCGTCGGCCAGCTCGCGCTTGCCGGCCTGCAGGTCGAGCACCTTCTCCTCCACCGTGCCGCGCGCGACGAGGCGGTAGGCGAAGACCTTGCGGGTCTGCCCGATGCGGTGCGCGCGGTCCATCGCCTGCGCCTCCACCGCCGGGTTCCACCAGGGATCGAGCAGGAAGACGTACTCGGCGGCCGTCAGGTTCAGGCCCAGCCCGCCCGCCTTCAGGCTGATCAGGAAGAACGGACAGGCCGCGTCCTCCTGGAAGCGCTTCACCCGCGCCTCCCGGTCCCGCGTCTGGCCGTCGAGGTACTCGTACGTGAGGTTCTCGGCCGACATCCGCCCTCTCACGATGTCGAGGAAGCTCGTGAACTGCGAGAACACCAGGGCCTTGTGGCCTTCCTCCGCGACCTCGTGGAGCTGGTCCATGAGGGCGTCGAGCTTGGCGCTCGACTCCCCCCGCCGCGCCGGATCGATGAGACCCGGATGACAGGCCGCCTGCCGCAGGCGCAGCAGCCCCTCGAGCACGTTGAATTTCGTCCGCGACCACTCCTTCGGATCCGTCAGCAGCGTGCGCCGGTAGTAGTCGCGCAGCTCGTCGTAGCGCGTCCGCTCCGCCTCGTCGAGCTCCACGTGGATCGTCTGCTCGGTCTTCGACGGCAGCTCGGGCACCACCTGCGCCTTCGTCCGGCGCAGGATCCACGGGCGCACCACCTTCGAGAGCAGCTGGTGATCGTCGTCCCCCACCGCGAAGGAGCTCGACCTCCCGAGCAGCCCCGGGTTCAGGAACTCCGCGAGGCTCCACAGCTCCCCGAGATGGTTCTCGATCGGCGTGCCGCTCAGCGCCAGCCGCTGCTTCCCCTTCAGCAGCCGCGCGGCCTTGGCCGTCTGGCTTCCCTCGTTCTTGATCGCCTGCGCCTCGTCCAGGATCAGGAGCTCGAACTCGACGTCCTTCAGCGTCGCCGCGTCGCGGCGCAGCGTGCCGTAGGTCGTGAGGATCAGGTCGAACTTCTTGAAGTCCGCGCGCCGCTCCGCGCCCGTGTAGTCCATCACCCGCAGGCCGGGCACGAAGCGCTCCGCCTCCGCCTTCCAGTTGAAGATCAGGCTCTTCGGCACCACGGCCAGCGACGGCCCCTTCCGACCGGCCAGCAGCGCCAGCACGGTGACCGTCTTGCCCAGGCCCATGTCGTCGGCCAGGCACCCGCCCAGGCCCGTCCGCCGCAGGAAGCCCATCCAGCCCAGCGCGAGCTTCTGGTACTCCCGCAGCGTCCCCGTGAAGCGCGCCGGCGGCTCGAGCGCCTTCACGCCGGCGAAGCGCCGCAGGCCGTCGCTCAGCGCCTTGAACGTCGCGTCCACCGTCGTCCCGCGCTCCTCGGCGAGAAGGACGTCGAGCAGCACCCCCTGGCTCTTCCGGAAGCGCAGCGCCCGGCCCTCGACCTGCCCCGCCCCGAGCAGCAGGCCGCGCTTGCGGAGCCAGTCCTCCGGCAGCATGCCCGTCGAGCCGTCGCCCAGCGCGACCGTCGCCGCCCCCGCCCGCGCCGCCGCGAGCAGCTTCGGGAGCGGGACCCATTCCTCGCCGTACTTCACGCCGCCGTCCAGGTCGAACCAGTCCGTCCCCGAGGAGACCGCCATGCGGAACTCCTGCGGCGCGCGGAACGACGAGCCGTCCGCCACGATCTCCCAGCCCGCGGCCGTCAGCTCCTTCACCGCGCGCGGCAGGAGGGCCGGGGCGAGGGCGAAGTCGACGTCCTCCGCCTCCACGGCCATGGGGCGGAACCCGAGGCCGGCCAGGGTCTTCTGGGCGCGCTCTTCCGCGTCCCGGTCGCGCACGACGACCCGCCGCGCCGCGCGGTCGAAGAGGCGGTCGCGCGGCTCCGTCGTCGCGATCTCGGCGCCGCCGTAGCGGAACGACAGCGTGACCAGCAGCGAGCCGCGGCCGGTCCCGGCGGTTTCGATCTCCAGCTTGGGCGCGGGCGTGCCCATCACGGTCTTCGCCCGCAGCTTGCGGGGGATCTCGAAGGGCAGGCTCCCCGGCAGCTCGTAGAGCTGCTCGAGGAAGTCGTCGATCTCGCGGTCCGACACCGGCATCTCCGGCGTGCGCCGCAGCGTGCGGATCCACTCGAAGGCGCCGTCGTAGCGGAAGCGCGCCAGCTTGCCCCCGGCGAAGAGATGGCCCGACGAGAGCAGGAGCTCCGGCGCGGAGAGGGCCATCGCCGCCCGCCCCCGGCGCAGCTCGCCCGTCAGGCGCCAGCGCCCGTCCGCGTGCTCCAGCCGCAGCTTCGACCGCCAGCGCGCCCGGCCGTCCCAGGCCACCGTCTGCTCCGTCCCCTCGCCCCGCCGCACCCGGAAGCGGCCCGTCGCGCAGAGCCGCGGCAGCAGGTCGTCGAGCAGGCTCCCCCGCAGCTCGAAACGCTCGCGCCGCTCGTGGCCCGCGAAATGGACGCCGTCGGGCGCGCCGAAGAGATGGTCCAGGATCGCCCGGTCTTTCGCGTCGGGCCAGGCGTCGACGTCCTCCGGCCGCAGCCCGCGCGGCTGGGGATCGGTCCAGCTGCCGTCCGGGCGGAGCCGCTGCCCGTGGAGGCGGATGAAGAAATGGCCGGTGCGGAGGATCTCGGCGATGTCGGCGAGGTAGAGGAGCCTCGACTTCCGGGGCGCCTCCGCCGGCGGCTCCGACTCGCGGACGCCGCGGAGGAGGTCGCGCCACGTCACCTCGCGCGCCTTGGTGGGCGGGGCGGCGGGAAACTCCTCGAGGCCTTCCGAGGCGATGAGGCGGCTCGAGAGCTCGCCCAGATAGCCCTGGGTGGTGGCGACGCGGACGACGGCCCAGAGATGCTTGCAGTTGGTGCCCCCGGCGTAGTTGGGGCAGCTGCAGGAGGCGACGAACCCGTCCTCGCCGGCGACGAAGCGGACGTCGTAGCGCCGCGTGCCCTGGACGACGGCGCGGACGCCGTCGGACGCGCCCTCGACGATCGTGACGGCGCCGCCGGCGGCATAGCGCTCGCCGCGGTCCTGGGTCTCGGCGTCGAACTGTCCGCCGTAGGCGCGGAGGAAGGCGTCGGCGTTCACGTCAGGGCAGCAGCGCCATGAATTCGGCGACTTCCGCCGTGAGCTCGGCCTCGTTGGACACGGTCTCGCGGATGTGGCCGACGATGATGTCGCGGAGCTGCCCCTTGAGGCGGTGGACGGCCGACTTCGCGGCGGACTCGCTCAGGCCGGTCTTCGTGGATATGGTGGCGTAGTCGACGTTTTCGAGGTGGAGCTTGAACGCCTCGAGGTGGGCGGCGTCGCCCTTGAGCTCGCTCATCGACTGCTCCCAGAGGCTGCGCGCCCAGGTCCGGTTGAGGACGGTCTGGGGGGAGTCGCCGCGCGCCACTTCGATGCCGAACTCGCGGTCTCCGCGGGCGAAGTCGAGGGAGACGATCGGCTGGCCGCCGCCGCGCTTCTGGCGGGACGCGGCCTTGGACCAGTCCTTCATGAAGTTCGAGAGCGCGGTGAGCAGGAAGGTGCGGAAGCGGCCGCGGGCCGGATCGGCCTTCGCCAGGACGCTCCGCTCGATCATCATCGAGAAGAACTCCTGCACGATGTCCTTGGCCGTCTCGTTGTCGTAGCCGTGCTGGCGGATGAAGAAATAGAGCGGCTTCCAGTAGATGGCGACGAGGGACTCGAGGGCCTTCATGTCCCGGGACGCCTGGACGAGGTTCCAGCGCGTCGTCTTGAAGCGGGGGTCGTCCCCCATGATCTTCGTATCGGCGTCCATCTTCCTCATGGTAACGCGCGAGTCCCCGGCGATCCAAAGCCCATTCTTTATTGATCTGAAATCCCGCGAACTCCGGCGCGGCGCGTCGTAGATAAGCGCGTCCGACTTTCCTTGATTCGCGGTCCGCGGAGGCTTAAGGTATTCATGGCGTCATCGGACGGGCCCTCGCGGGACCTCCGCACCTCTCGACGCCCTCCCCCCCGATCGTCATCCGTCTGTCCGTATAGATCCATCGAGAAGGAGGAACGCATGGCCACACGTCAGGTCGCCCGAGCCGTCCCCAAGCCCCGCAAGTCGGTTCCCCTCGTCGTCCGCGTCGAAGGCGCCCGGTCCGTCGCCGTCACCGGCGAGTTCACCAACTGGTCCGCCGCCGGCGTCCCGCTCAACCAGATCCACGACGGCGAGTGGGCCGTCAATCTCGATCTTCCCCCCGGCGAGCACCAGTACCGCCTCCTCGTCGACGGGGAGTGGCGCGACGACCCCAAGGCCGCCCGCCACGTCCCGAATCCCTTCGGGACCGAGAACTGCGTCCTTCGCGTGGAATGATTCAGGTCGCGCGTCGACGGCG
>DASVNH010000029.1:0-29885 GCA_036383955.1 Planctomycetota bacterium
CGACGCGGACCTCCGGGAGGCCGTCCTCGTGAACCCCTCGCTCGAACACGCGAAGCGGCTGGAGCGGCGGCTGCCGGGCGCCGGCGACGCGCGGCGGAAACTGGGCGCGGTGCTCGGCGTCGTCGGGGCCTACTGGCGCGCGGGCGCCTTCGACGACGCGCGGATCCTCCTGGGCCGGATGCCGAACCTGCTGCCGGAAACCCAGGACGCGCCGGTGCTCAGGGCGTCGAAGCTTCTCCACGCGCTGCTCGAAGGAGGCCGGCTTCACGACGCGACGGAGGAGGAGCGGAACGAGCTGTCCTACATCTGGGACGGCGCGCTGTCGTGGCTCGCGCAGGAGCTGGGCCAGGCCTTCGCCGGGCGCTGCGCCGAAGTTCTCGACCACGCGGGTCTTTGATTAGCCACAGAGACACAGAGGCACAGAGCCGCGACGATCAGGGTTTCTCCGGGAAGTGCCCCTCGGGTTCGTCGGTAGGGCTGTCCAATTCCGCGTCGAAGGTCTCGCGAATCCCCTGAATCACTTCCTCGACGACGACGCCCTCCGATGCGTAATGTGCGTTGGCGACTTGCCTGGCGACGTCCGCGAGGACGATCCCCCACGCGGCAGGATCCTTCCAGACACCTATTCTCAGGGCGCAGTGAAGAGCCCCTTCGCGACCCACGCTCGGAACATTTCGGTGGACTTGGGATCGTGTCTTGCCGCGTCGGGAATCTGAAGGGTTCCATTCTCATGACCCATGCGACCACCCAAGTAAGAGAACGCCTCTGTGTCTCTGTGCCTCTGTGGCTAATCAGCGCGACTCGACATCTCTTTCGAAAGTGCGCAGGCGGCCGTCGAGCAGGAACGGCCCGAAGGGAAGCAGGCCGGCGAGGAAGACCAGCGCGGCGCGGCCGAGCGGCCAGCGGGCGGCCCGCGTCGCCCGCGCGAGCGCGAGGCAGAACACGACGAACAGGAGGCCGTGCGCCCAGCCCAGGACTTTGACGGCCAGAGGCTTGCCGGCGAGGTGCTTCAGGGGCATGGCGACGCCGAGCAGGAGAAGGAACGACACGCCTTCCACGCACGCGATCCGCCTCAGGAAGCGGACGGGATTCACAGGACGCCGGAGGCGTTGAAGTATTCCGCCTGGGTGTGGTGGAAGACGAGGGCGGAGACGGAGGCCTCGGGGTCCATCATGTGGCCCTCGGTGAGGCGCAGGCCGATCTCCTCGGGCTGGAGCAGGCGGAACAGCTTCTCCTGGTCGGCGAGCTCGGGGCAGGCGGGATAGCCGAAGCTCACGCGCAGGCCCTGGTACTTCGCCTTGAAGCGGTCGTTCATCGTCAGCTCGGGCCCGTCCGGGAAGCCCCACCACGTGCGGAGGTCGCGGTGCAGCTTCTCCGCGTACGCCTCGGCCGTCTCGATCGCCACCGACTGCAGCGCGTGCGAGAGCACGTACTCGCCTTTGTTTTTGAGCTCCTCGGCGCGCGCGCGGACGCCGTCGCCCGCCGTCAGCGCGAACATCGCGACGTGGTCGAAGCCGAGCTCCGCGGGGCGGACGTAGTCGGCGAGGCAGAGGCCGTCGGGCGTCGCCTGCCGCGGGAAGTCGAAGCGCTCCAGCTCCTTCCCTTCCGGGTCGTAGAGGAAGAGCGTGTTGCCGCGGGAGTTGGCCTTGAAGAAGCGGTAGACGGCCCGGGCCTTCAGCCAGCCGTCCTCGCAGCGGCGCTGGACGTCCGCCACGATCGCGTTCAGCTCGAGGTACTTCGCGTCCTTCTGCTCGGCGAGGCGGTCGACGGCCCCCTTGATGCCGAGGTGCTTCGCGAAGAGGAACTGGCGGTTCAGGTAGGGCCAGAGCGCGCGGAGGTCGGGCGCGCCGGTCACGTGGCGGTCGAGGTCCGGCGGCACGCGGACCGGCTCGTCGGGGCGGATCCGCGAGGAGCGGACGGTGGAGACGGGGGCGGCGACGGCCGGGGCGGCCGCGTCCTCGCTCGAGAAGCGGATCGCCTCCTCGGAGATCTTCTGGTCGAGGGCCGAGCGGGCGTCCTTGTTCATGACCTGGTTGCAGAGGTCCAGGCCCTGCATCGCGTCCTTCGCGTAGGCCACGAACGACCCGTAGGCCGGCCGGATCCGGGTGTACGTGAACTTGCGGGTGAGGGCGGCGCCGCCGACCAGGATCGGGAGGTCGACGCCCGCCGTCTTCAGGTCCTGCGCGGTGATCACCATCTGCTGGGCCGACTTCACGAGCAGGCCCGAGAGGCCGATCAGGTCGGGCTTGTGCTCGCGCGCGGCGCGGATCAGGTCGTCGGGCGGGCACTTGATCCCGAGGTTGACGATCGAGTAGCCGTTGTTCGAGAGGATGATCTCGACGAGGTTCTTGCCGATGTCGTGGACGTCGCCCTTCACCGTGGCGAGGATCATCTTGCCGCGGTTCTGGGCGTCGGCCTTCTCCATGAACTTCTCGAGGTGGGAGACGGCCGCCTTCATCGCCTCGGCCGACTGCAGCACCTCGGCGACGATGAGCTCGTTGGCGTTGAAGAGGCGGCCGACCTCGTCCATGCCCTTCATGAGGGGGCCGTTGATGATGTCGAGCGGCTTCGCCTCCTTGCGCTTGAGCTCGAGGTCCTCGACGAGGCCTTCCTTGGTGCCCTCGAGGATGTAGGCGGCGAGGCGCTCGTCGAGGGAGAGGCGCTTCTTGTCGGACACGACCGCCTTCTTGCCGCGGAAGTGCTCGGCGAAGCGGGCGATGGGGTCGTCGCCGCGGTTGAAGAGGAGGTCGTCGGAGAGCCGCTTCTCCTCCTCGGGGATCTGGGCGTAGCGGACGAGCTTCTCGGAGGAGACGATGGCGTAGTCGAGGCCGGCCTTGGTGCAGTGGTAGAGGAAGACGGCGTTGAGGACCTCGCGGCCGGCGTTGGGCACGCCGAAGGAGACGTTGGAGATGCCGAGCACGGTCTTGGTGCCGGGGAACTTCTCCTTGAGGAGGCGGACGGCGTCGATCGTCTCCTTCGCCGACCCGACGTAGTTCTTGTCGCCGGAGGCGCAGGGGAAGACGAGCGGGTCCCAGAGGATGTCCTCGCCCGCGACGCCGTACTTCTCCGTCAGGAGCCGGTAGCTCCGCTCGGCGACCTTGAGCTTGGCGCCGGCGGCGATCGCCTGCCCCTTCTCGTCGATGCAGCCGACGATGAGCGCGGCGCCGTAGCGGCGCGCCATCGGGCAGATCTTCTCGAACTTCTCCTCGCCGTCCTCGAGGTTGATCGAGTTGATGATCGACTTCCCCTGGCACCAGGTCAGGGCGAGCTCGACGCCCGCCGGGTTGGTGGTGTCGATCATGAGCGGCACCTTGACCATCCGGATGAGCTTCTCGAGGAAGGCGGACGTCGCGGGCAGCTCGTCGATCTCCGTGTGCTGGATGTTGACGTCGAGGACGTGCGCGCCCGCCTTGACCTGCTTGCGGCCGATCTCGGCGGCCTCCTCGAACTTGCCGCCCATGACGAGCTCGCGGAACTTCTTCGAACCGGTCACGTTGGTGCGCTCGCCGACGATGAGGGGGCGGCTCGACTCCTCGCAGGGGACGTACTCGATGCCGCTCACGTGGGAGGCGCGCGGGGCGGAGGGCACGCGGGGCTTGCCGGCCCGCGCGACCTTGGCGATTTCGCGGATGTAGGCGGGCGTCGTGCCGCAGCAGCCGCCGACGATGTTCAGCCAGCCCTGGTCGATGAAGCGGGCGAGCGCGCCCGCCACCATGGCGGGCGTCTCGTTGTACTTGCCGTCGGCGTCGGGCAGGCCGGCGTTCGGGTAGCACGAGGTGAAGCTCCGGGTCATCCCCGCCAGCGTGCGGACGTGGTCGGTCATGAACTCGGGGCCGGTGCCGCAATTGAGGCCCACCGACAGCGGGTCCGCGTGCTCGATCGAGGCGTAGAAGGCGTCGACGCCCTGCCCCGCCAGCATCGTGCCCATCGGCTCGATCGTCGCCGAGAGCATGAGGGGGACGCGGAACCCGACTTCCTCCTGGGCCTTCCCGATGCCGATGAGGCCGGCCTTCACGTTGCGGGTGTCCTGCGAGGTCTCGAGGAGGAGGAGGTCGACGCCCCCGCGGAGCAGCCCGAGGGCCTGCCGGCGGAACTGCTCGACCAAGTCGGGGAAGGTCACGCCGCCGGTGACGCTGATGGCCTTCGTGGTGGGGCCCATCGAGCCGGCGACGAAGCGCGGGCCGGGAAAGTTCTTCGCGGCCTCGCGGGCGAGCCGGGCGGCGGCCTCGTTGATGGCGTCGCACCGGTCCTGGAGGCCGTACTCGGCGAGGACGAGGGGCGTCGAGCCGAACGTGTTCGTCTCGACGATGTCGGCGCCGGCCTCGAAGTAGGCGGCGTGGATCTCGCGGATGACGTCGGGCCGCGTGAGCACGAGGTTCTCGTTGCAGCCCTCGAGCGCGGGCCCGCCGAAGTCGGCGGCCTTGAGGTCGCGCGCCTGGATCTGCGTGCCCATCGCGCCGTCGATGACGAGCACGCGCTCGCGGAGGAGCTCCGAGAGCGCCTTCATCGACGGATGCCAGGGCAGCGAGGTCTTCACGTTCGTCCTTTAATTGGCCACAGAGACACGGAGACACGGAGACGCGCTTCGTCGTACGCCTCTAGAGGGTCGTTCTCTGTGTCTCTGTGTCTCTGTGGCCATTCTTCCTACTTCGGTTTACGGCCGCTCGCGACGAGCACCTGGAAGGGGTCGCCGCGCTTGCGGGCGCCGACCTCGATCCGGAGGTCCTTGAGCCCGGCGCTCCGGAGCAGCTTGGTCAGGGTGGCTTCGTCGAAGCCGAGCCAGCGGTCGCCCAGCTTGCGGACCCACTCCTCGCGGTGCTCCTTGAGGTCGAGGAGCAGCACGGCGCCGCCCGGGACGACGATGCGGACCGCCTCGGCGAGCGCCCGCGCGGGGTCCTGGGCGTGGTGCAGGGCCTGGGAGAGCAGCGCGACGTCCACGCTCGCGTCGGGCAGCGGCACGGCCTCGATGTCCCCCGTCTTCCAGGTGATGTTCCGCAGGCCGCGCTCCAGGGCGTCGGCCTTCGCCCGCTCGAGGACGCGGGGGCTGACGTCCACCGCCATGACCTTCGACGCCCAGCGCGCCGCCTCCATGGAGAGGTGGCCCTCGCCGCAGCCGAGGTCGGCCACGCGGAGCGGCGGCAGGAGGTGGCCGAGGGCGCGGGCCCAGGCCGCCCAGCTCTTCCCGGGGACCAGGCCGCGCTCGTGGGTGAAGTCCTCGCCGCGCTGCCGGAGGATCTCCTGCAGGCGGGCGTCGTCGTCGCTTCCGTTGAGCGCGCGCAGCTCGCGCCGCACCGCCTTCCAGGTGCGCGACAGCGAGGCGGCGTCGCGCTTGACCGCGTAATAGGTCCAGCCCCGGTCGCGCTCCTCCTCGACCAGGCCGCCCTCGCGGAGCAGCCGCAGGTGGCGCGACACCCCCGGCTGCGCGATGCCCAGGATGGACGTCAGCTCGGTCACGTTCAGGCGCTGGCGCCCCAGCAGGCGCAGGATGCGGAGCCGCGCCTCGTCGCCCAGCAGGCGGAAGAGCGCGGTGGCCTCTTTCATATGTAGAGATATATATATAGTTATGTATTATGTCAAGACCCGGGCCGGGATTCCGCTTTGCCCCTTGCGTTGGCCCCCGGAGGGCCTATAAACAAGGAGGAGCGAGGGCGGGCGGGACCAGGGGATGCCTTACGTCACCGACGGTCTTGTAGGCAAGCTGGCCCTTCAAAAGGGCTGGATCAGCGCCGAGCAGCTCAAAGAGGCGCTGGCCGAGCAGAGCGCCACCGAGCGCGAGGGCGTCCGCAAGCCCCTGGGCGTCATCCTGGTGGCCAAGGCGGGCCTCAGCGAGGAGCGCCTGGTCGAGCTGCTCCACGAGCAGAAGCGCCTCCTGGAGATCCGCGCCGGCGAGACCGCCGAGCGCCGCGAGGACCACCTCTTCGGCCAGATCCTCGTCAAGCGGGGCGCGGCCACCCAGGACCAGGTCAACCAGGCCCTCCGCCTCCAGGCCGAGCGCGCCGAGAGCGGCGAAAGCCCCGTCCCCCGCCTCGGCCAGATCCTCATGGAGCTGGGCGTCTCCACGCCCCCCGCCATCCAGGACGTCCTCCAGAAGCAGACCAAGGTCCTCTTCGGCTGCCCCGGCTGCGGCCTCCGCTACAACATCAAGGAGGTCGACCGCGCCAAGCGCTACCGCTGCCGCAAGTGCGGGACCATCCTCGTCACCCTGCCCACCGCCGGCGACCAGCGCGCCGACGCCAGCGCCTACGGCCTCCACCTGGAAGTCGCCGAGGCCCTCCCCCCCGAGATCGCCACCGCCGACCTCGACCCCGCCAACCGCTTCGACAAGTACGTCCTCCTCGAGGTCCTCGGCCGCGGCGGCACCGGCACCGTCTTCCGCGCCTACCAGAAGGACCTCCGCCGCGTCGTCGCCCTCAAGATCCTCCGCGGCTGCGAGGAGGAGACCGTCCAGCGCTTCGCCCGCGAAGCCCAGACCGCCGCCCGCCTCAAGCATCCCGGCATCGTCTCCGTCTACGAGACCGGCCGCGTCGAGGGCGTCTGGTACCTGGCCATGGAATACGTCGACGGCGAGTCGCTCGACCGCGTCGAAAAGCCCACCCCGCGCCGCGTCGCCGCCCTCCTCCGGGACGTCGCCAACGCCATCCATCACGCCCACGAGCACGGCGTCCTCCACCGCGACCTCAAGCCCCAGAACATCCTCGTCGACAAGGCCGGCAAGGCCTACGTCACCGACTTCGGCCTCGCCCGCGAGCTCGAGGGCGGCAAGAGCCTCACCATGACCGGCATGGTCGTGGGCACGCCCGCCTACATGAGCCCCGAGCAGGCCCGCGGCGACCGGGGGCTCGACGGCCGCAGCGACGTCGCCGGCCTGGGCGCGGTCCTCTACGAGATGCTGGCCGGCCGCCTTCCGTTCCACGGACAGACGGCCGTCGACACCGCCCTCGCCGTCATCAACCAGGAGCCCGTCGCGCCGCGCCGCCTCGTCCCCTCCGTGCCGCCCGACCTCGAGGCCATCTGCCTCAAGGCCATGGAGAAGGACCGCGAGCGCCGCTACGCCAGCGCCCGCGAGCTCGCCGAGGACCTCCAGCGCTTCTCCGAAGGCGAGCCCGTGCGGGCCGTCCCGCCCTCCATCATCACCCGCGCCTTCTCCCGCGTCCGCCGCCACCGCCTCAAGGCCGCGGCCCTCGGCGCCGGCGCGCTCACCGCCGTCGTCGTCCTCGTCCTCCTCGTCTCGCTCCACGGGGAGTCGCGCGACGCCCGCGCCCTCCTCCAGGCCGGCTCCCTCGAGAAGGCCGGCGACCTCCCCGGCGCGATCGAGATCTACCGGCGCTATCCGTCGGCGGCCGCCGACGTCCGCCGCCTCGAAGCGGCGATCGCGGAGAAGGCCGTCCTCGACCGCCGCGGCCAGGCCGAGCGCCTGCTGCGCGGCGCCGTCCCCACGCTCCCCCCCGAGGAACGCGCGGCCATCGCCACCCAGGCCCTCGGCCTCTTCCCCGACCTGGAGGCCGCCTACGTGATCCGCGCCGCCGCCCGCCGCGAGGCCGGCCACGACGAGGCCGCCTACGAGGACCTCGGCCGCGCCGCCGAGCGCTCCGCCGGCGCGCTTCCCCACTGGATGGCCCGCGCCGAGCTCGCCCGCCGCCTCGGCCGCGTCGACGACGAGGTCGTCGACCTCACCCAGGCCCTCGCCCTCAGCCCCCTGTCCGGCGACCTCCGCGGCCTCCGCGCCGCCGCCCACGCCCGCGCCGCCCGCTCCCTCCTCGAAACCGGCTCCGACCTCCTCCGCGCCGCACGCCACGTCCTCGCCGCCGAGACGGACGTCGCCGCCGCGGCCGACGCCCGCTCGCCCCTGGAGGAGGTCGACCTCCTCCTCTCCCGCGCGTCCGCCGACGTCCGCCGCGGCCTCGCGACCGCGTTCGCGGAGGAGGCCCTCGCCGCCTGTCCCTCCGCGGCCCTCGTCCGCCGGGCCGGAGCGCGGGCGACGTCCTGCGACGCCGCCTTCGCCCCGGGGATCGCCGCCCGGGCCCTGGGCGCGCTGCTGGAAGACCGGCTGGAGGACGCGCTCGCCGACGCGAAGCGGGCGATCGACCGGGTGCCGACCCTGCCCGAGGCGCTGGCGATCCGCGGCCTGGCCAAAGCGCGGCTGGGCATCCGCGCGGCGGACCCGGCGGCGACGGCCGAGGGCTGCGGGGACGTCGACGTCTTCCTCGAGCACGCGCCCCCGCGGCCGTCGCTGCGCCCCCTGCGGGCGCTGGCGGAGGGCCTGCGCTTCCCGGCGGAGGGGCGGCCGGCGCTGTCGCGGGAGATCGCGGCGCGGGGGATCGCGCGCCGGGAAAAGGGGGACGCGGCCTGCGGGGGGCGGATGCTGAGCCGGGCGATCGAGCTGGATCCGAACAACGGGGAGGCGCGGGCGGCGCGGGGCGAGATCCGCTACGCGGCGGGGGAGTTCGCGGGGGCCGTCGAGGACTGGACGAAGGCGGGGGCGCTGGACGCGGGGCTCCGGACCCGCCTGGAGGGGCGCCTGAAAGAGGCCCGGGGTCGGGCGAACCCCTAAAACGTTACCGGAAATCGGGATTTTCTTGGCGTCTTTCCGGGCTCCGGTATACTTCATGCGTGCTCGACACCAGGGGGCTGGTCATCGGGGAGCTGGCGGTCCGCGAGAAGCTGATCACCCGCGAGCAGCTCGACCACGTCATCGGCCTGCAGGAACGGCGCGGCTTCAGCCAGCCGCTGGGCGCGCTGATGCTGGAGCAGAAGCTGCTCACGCACCAGCAGCTCGACTCCCTGCTCCGCCAGCAGCGCCATTCGCTGAGCGAATTTGAACGGGAAGTCTCCGTCAGCGGCCTGTTCGGCCGGATCGCGATCGAGCGGGGCTACATCACGGAGAAGGAGCTGGCCGAGGCGATCCGCCGCCAGCTGGCCCTCGACGCCGACGGCAAGCGCCCGCGGATCGGCCAGATCCTGATCAACATGAAGTCCATGTCGCTGGTGCAGTTCTGGGAGATCATCCACTCCCAGGGCCTCTTCAAGTGCGGCGGCTGCGGCCACACGCTCCACGCCCCGCGCATCGAGGGCTACGCCCTCTTCTGCGAGAAGTGCGGCAAGGCCGCCATCACCGTCGACGAGTCTTAGAGCCTATCCGAATAACCCTCGTGAGCCGCGGCGGGCCGAGAGGCGAGCCGGACGAGGCGCGAGGAGGAGACGAGCCCGCGAGGGGCTGTCGACGACGAGCAACGAAGTCCGGCGAAGCCTATCGGCCCGCCCCTTCGGGGTGGCGGCGGCGCGGGCCCGGCTGCGGCGTTGCTCCTCCTCAACGACCCTTCCAGGGTCGATGTCGTCGTCGCGCCTTGCATCCCGGCCCGCGGCGCCACCACCGCGGCCACGATGGTTATCCGGATAGGCTCTTAGCCGCCCGCTTCGCCGCGAAGCTCTCCGCCGCCATCCGCAAGGCGTCCGCGTCGATCCGCTCCAGAGCCTCGACTTCCCGCGCCGAGAGCCCCGCGCGCGCGGCCTCCCCCCGCCGGTCCGCGAGGAAGCGCTCGCGCGCCGCCGCGTCCGCGTAGATCCGGGCCAGGAAGGCCTCAAACGCGGGTGAGCTCACGGCTCCTCCGTCCCGCCGCCAGCGCCGCCCGCGCGCGGTCGAGCTCCGCCAGCAGCCGCGGGAAGGGCGGAAAGGCCCCGTCCCGTTCCAGGATCACCGTCAGCGGGCCGGGCGCGCGCGCCGCGACGGCCTCCAGCAGCGCGAAAACCTCGTCGGGCGCGTCGTGCAGGTGGTCGTCGAGGATCCGCCCCCGCCAGAGCTTCCCGCCCGCGAGATGGATCGCGCGGATCCGCTCCGCGGGAAGGCGCTCGACGGCCTCCCCCGCGTCGAAGCCGAAGTTGACGGCGTTCGCGTGCAGGTTGTGGAGGTCGAGCAGGAGGTCGCAGCCGGAGGCCTCGACGACCGCCCGCAGCCACTCGACCTCCGGCATGTCGCTGCCCGGGGGGTCGAGGAGCGTCGCGACGTTCTCGACGAGCGGGCGCGCGCCCGTGATCCGCGCGGCGAGGGCGAGGTTGCGCGCGGCGCCGTCGACGGTCTCCGACGTCCGCGGCGGCGCGGCGAGATGGCCGATCTCCACGCCGCCGCCCCGGACGAAGGCGAGGTGTTCGCTCCAGGACTCGGGCCGGGCGCGGTCGAGCAGGCGGGCGAGGCGCTCGACGCGGGCGCGGTCGACCGGGGCGCTCGCGGCGGGCCCGAGGGAAGTGCCGTGGATCGTCACCGGCACCTGCGCGGCGAGCGAGGCCAGCGCGCGGCCGTCGTGGAGCCAGTCCTCGGCGACGACCTCGACGACGTCCACGCGCCCGAGGTTCGTCAGGATCGAAGCGGCCAGTTCCGGCCGCCACCCCAAGCCGACCCGGTCCTTCATGCTAGTCCCCTCCTCCCCCGCATCCGCCGCAGCCGCCCCCTCCGCCGCAGCCCCCGCCGCCTCCGCACCCGGAACCGCAACCGCTCCAGGAGGAGTCCGCGGTCCCGCTCGGCAGCGGGCGGGCGTGGGCGGTCTGGACCGTGGAGGGCAGGGCCACGAGGCCGTAGACCGCGGCGATCATGAGGAGGTCGTTCGTGGCGTAGGTCGGCGCGGCGCCGAGCGAGCGCTTGGCGCGGGAGGGATGGTCGCGCAGTCCGGCCAGCAGCTCGCCGAGGTCCTTCAGCGTCCGCTCGCCGCGCGGCGTGCGGCGCGGGTTCGCCTTCCAGAGAAGGACGATCGTGAAGACGAACCAGAGCAGGACCAGGAAGCCCAGGTTCGTCCGGCCCCGGCTGAGGGCGATCTCCGCCTTGTAGTGGGCCACGCCCAGCATCAGGCCCAGGGCGCTCAGCGCGCTCAGCCAGCGGGCGACTTTGTGGACGATCGTCGGCAGCAGGCCCTTGTCCTCCAGGTCGAGGCGGAGGAGGTCGAGCGCCTCCCGCACGCGCGGATCGCGCACGAGCTTCGAGAATTTCACGGGCTCGGCGGCGGCGCGCACGATCGCGGCCTCGAGAGGCTTCAGGGGGCCCTGGACGGCCTCCTTGCTGACGCGGAGGAGGTCGCCGATCGACCGCAGGACGCCGCGCTCGAGAAGGCCGAGGGCGGCGACGGACGTCGCCCCGCCGCGCCCGTTCCTGAGGTAGGCGATGGCGAACGGGTCGTCGAGGCGCCCGCCGAGGGGCCCGCGGGGCTCCATGGAACGGCGCCGCAGGACGACGACGCCGAGGACCGTGAAGCCCAGGGCCAGGTAGAAGAGGAGGAACTCGGGGCCGCGCAGGTCGAAGGGGTTCATCCGGCACCCTCCTGACAGCTCTCACCCATCTACCTATAGGACAGGGGGCGTCCGCGGGCCGTTCCGGCTCTTTACGGGATCTTAACGCGGCCCCTCGAGGACGAGGTCCCCGTCCCGCCAGTTGTGCCGCCCCCCGTCGTCCACGCCATTCTTCCCCAGGCTCCAGACGCGGACGACGCGCGCGTCCACCGAGCTCCGCAGCGTCGTGCCGAACGGGTCGTCGAGGACGGGCACCTGCCCGTCGAGCCGGTAGCGGACGATCGCGCGGAGGAGACGGATCCGGGCGATCCATTCGAGCCGCGCCACGGCCAGGGGCAGCCCGTCTTTGAGCGCGCGGTCGAGGGGATTGCGGCTCGCCGCCAGCTCCGCGGCCGCGTCGTCGGCCACGCGCCGCGCCTCGGCGTAGGGCAGGCTTTCCGCGGCGGCCATGAGCCGGGACAGCTCCTCCATCCGGAGAAAGGACGCCGCCTTCATGAAGTCCGCGGAGTACAACTGGCGCCAGGTGGGGCGGGCGTCCTTCAGGCTCTCGCGCTCCGGAAAGAAGCCGCCGCGCAGGTACATCTGGCCCCAGGAGAGGACGTCGTTGCGCAGCGCCGGCCCGTGCGCGAAGAAATTCCGGTCCAGGACCTCCAGCCCGCGGTCCACGTCCGCCAGCCCGGGCCGGTCGAGCCTGCCCTCGTCGACGAGGACCCAGAGGACTTCGTAGGCTCGGATGACGAAGGAACCCCCGAGCATCTCCGCGAGCGTGGTTCCGTTGTGCCCGAGATCGAGACCCATTCGGGCCATCGCCCAGAGCAGGGTCAGAGCCCGGGACGTCTCGCCCGACCGCGCGAGGCGGCGAGCCTCCACCAGCGCCGCGTTCGCGAGCCAGTTGAGCGTCCTGCCCCCCGCGTCGTCGGCCTCGAGCCGTCCCCAGTCACGGGGGTACCGGCCGTCCTCCCGACGCGCCCCCCGGATCAGGAGATCGAACGCGTGCGGGCAGGTCGCGAGGAGTGCGCGGAACTCCTCGTACGACACGGGAGTCCCGCGGGGGAGGTCGACCAGCACATCCAGGAGCGCCTGCCGGCCCCGGCCGTCGCCGAACACCTTCCAGATTTCCCGGGCGGCCGCGGCGTAGTCGTCCCACGCGTTGCCCGGCAGGAGCGGTCCGGGCGGCGAGGGAAGTCGATACGGCCGCGCGCGCGCTTCCTCGGCCAGCTCCGCCACGCGCCGCTCCATCTCGGCCCAGCGCTCGTGTACGCGCGAGCGGGCCCAGAGCAGGACGGCCAGGGCGGCTCCGGCGAGCGCCGCGGCGAGGAGCGCGAGGAGTTTACGAATCGGGCGTCTCGCGCTATCCACCTGAGAGAATGTTACCCGCCTCGCGGGACCCGCACGGGCGGCGTATTAAATAGGTCGAAAAGGAGAATCCGATGCTCGCCACGCTGCTCGCGCTGACGCTGCTCGCCCAGGACAAGGGCGTGTGGACCGATCCGAAGGACACGTCGCTGCCCGCCGACTTCAAGATCCAGGGCGAGTACGCGGGCGGAGGCCTCGGCGCCCAGGTGATCGCGCTCGGCGGCGGCGCCTTCCAGGCGGTGCTCTATCCCGGCGGGCTGCCCGGCGACGGCTGGGACGGGAAGAACAAGATCCTCCTCGCGGGCACGGGCGGCTCGTTCACGGCCGCCGAGGGCAAGCGGAAGTATCTCGCCCAGAAGCCCGAGGAGTTCTCGGCCACCAGCGCGTTTCCTCCCGAGGGCCAGAAGGCCGCGACCGCCGAAGCCAAGGACGGCAAGCTCACGGGGAAGATCGAGGACAAGGCCTTCGAGCTCGCCCGCGTCGAGCGCAAGAGCCCGACGCTCGGCGCCAAGCCGCCCGAGGGGGCGATCGTGCTCTTCGACGGCACCAAGACCGACGAGTTCAAGGGCGGCCGCCTCGACGCCGCGACCGGCCTGCTGAACACCGACGGCAAGGACATCGTCACCGTGCGCAAGTTCTCGAGCTACCTCATGCACATCGAGTTCATGCTGCCCTACCGGCCCGACGCCCGCGGGCAGGGCCGCGGCAACAGCGGCTTCTACCAGGTCGACCACTACGAGTGCCAGATCCTCGACTCCTTCGGCCTGGACGGGAAGAACAACGAGTGCGGCGGCTTCTATACCAAGGCCGCGCCGAAGGTGAACATGTGCCTGCCTCCGCTGGCCTGGCAGACCTACGACATGGAGTTCACCAACGCGGTCCAGGGGCCCGACGGCAAGAAGGCGAAGAACGCGGTCGCCACCGTCCGGCACAACGGCGTGCTCATCCACGACAACCAGGAGATCAGCGGCCCCACGGGCGGCCACCGCAACGACCCCGAAGGCACCCCCGGCCCGATCAAGCTCCAGGGCCACGGCAACCCGCTCCAGTTCCGCAACATCTGGGTCGTCGAGAAGAAGTGATCCTCGCGCTCCTCCTGGCCGCCCAGACGGAGTTCGCTGAGCGCAAGCTCGCGACGCTCCCGGACGGCGCGAGGTTGCAAGAGCTGTTCGTCACCACCGACGGCACGGCCGCCGCCTACGCGTTCTTCGACGGCAAGAAGGTCTTGGCCGTCCGCGGCGAGTGGCGGACCAAGCCCTACGACATGCTCCGCCTCGCCGCCCTGAGCCCCGACGGCCGCCACGTCCTGTACATCACGTTCGACGATTCCGATCGGCTGCACCGTCTGTGGCTGGATGAACGGCTGATTCAAACCATCGACGCGCGCGACGGCCTTACCTGGCACAGCCTGGGGGCTCTTTCCCGAAACGGCAGCGTCGCCGTCCTTATGATCGGGAGCGCGGGCAAGGAGTGGCGGACCTACTCCGTGAACGGGAAAAACGGGACGCCGCACACGCTCCAGCACCTGACCCCGCCGAAGCTCAGCCTCGACGGCAAGACGATCGCGGGCCAGGGCACGACTCTGGGCAACAGCTTCCGCGTCATCCTCAACGACGTTGCCGGTCCGGTTTACGACAACCTCGCCGGCCCGGCCGTCAGCGAGAACGGCATCGTAGCCTACGTCGGCGAGAAGCCCGACGGCTCCCTCGAACTACGTCATGGCGACAAGGTGTCGAGGCTCGAAGGCCTGATGCCCGAAGACGTGTTCATCAGCGCGGACGGGTTGAAGCTGGGCTACGTGCTCTCGGACAAAGGGGTATTCGTAAGGGTGGACGCGAAGACCTACCCAAAGCTGAAGCGCGTCAACCATGCCGCTTTTGACGCTCGGGGGCAAAAGGTCGTCTTTTGGGGGCTCGAGGGGGACAAGAACGTCGTGGGCATCGAGGATCGCGTATTCGACGCCCCCGGCATCGTGACGCCACCCATCTTCAGCCCAGACGGCACCAAAGTTGGCTACGGCACCCAGATCGGTCAAGACCTGATCTGGAAAGTCATCGACGCGAAGTAACTCGTCACTCGTCTCTCGTAACTCGTCACTTCTTCGGCTTGGGCCAGCTCTGCCAGAGCCAGCCTTCGTAGATCCGCTTCTGCAGGTCCGTCGGGCGCTCGACGCGGCGGATCGACCAGGTCGCGTTCTCGCGGCCGCCGACCGTCAGCGGGAGCTCGCGAAGGAAGCCGTTCCGGAAGATCGTCATCCGGACCCGCTCGCCCGGCTCCAGCTCCTCCACCCGCTTCTCCCAATCGTCCGCGAACACGCGCGCGCCGTCGATCGCCACCAGCTCGTCCTTCGCCGACAGCCCCGCCTTCCACGCCGGCGAGCCTTCCGTGACGGCGCTGATCGACACCCCCGACGACGCCCGCTGCGTCGCCACGCCGATCCACGGCTTCTCGCGCCGCGCGGACTCGCCTTCCTCGGGCTTGTTCGACTCCCGGTTCAGCGCGCAGCCCGCCGCCGACAGGAAGCGGTTCCAGGGGATGTCGGCCACCCCGTCGACGTAGTCCGCCCAGAAGCGGTCCAGCGGAGCGCCCGCGACGCGCTCGCAGGCCCGCTTGAACTCCCCTTCCGGGAAGCCCCGCGCCTCGCGGCCCCACTGCGCGTAGACGTGGCGCATCACGTCGTCGAGCGAGGCCCGGTTCCCGGTGCGGCGGCGGAGGTCGAGGTCCAGGCACATCCCCACGATCTCGCCCTTGTCGTAGTAGCTCATCTGCGAGTTCTGGGCGTTCTCGTTGGGCTGGTAGAGCTTGATCCAGGTGTCGAAGCTCGACGCCGAAAGCGACTGCCGCTTGCGCCCGGGCTTCTCCTCGAACTTCCGGATCCGGTCCGTCATGCGCTTGAAGTACTTCTCCGGGCTGAAGAGCTTCGCCCGGCAGGGCACGAGCGTGTCGTAGTAGCTCGTCAGGCCTTCCATCACCCAGAGCAGGCTGGTGTAGACCTCGCGCTCGTAGTCGAAGGGGCCGAGCGCCGACGGCTTGATCCGCTTCACGTTCCAGAGGTGCCAGAACTCGTGCGCCACCAGCTCGAGGAAGTTGTCGTACTTCTCGCGCGGGCGGTAGGACGTCGGCGGATACTGCAGCGACGTCGAGTTCAGGTGCTCGAGGCCGCCGCCCCGCTCCGTCGTGTTGTGCAGGATGAACGTGTAGTCCTTGTAGGGGATGTGCCGCATGATCTTCACTTCGGTTTCGACGATCTTGCGGACGTCCTTCAGGAGCGCGTCGGGGTCGTGGTTCGCCGGGCCGTGCTCGACCCAGTGGTGCGGCACGCCGCGGACCTTGAACGTCCGCTTTTCGAACGTGCCGATCTCGATCGGGCAGTCGATCAGGGTGTCGTAGTTCGGGGCGGCGTACGACCTCCCGCGCTTCTCGAGCCCGGTGGCGATCTTCCAGCCGCGGGGCGCGCGGATGTCCACCGTGACGGGGACGTCCTTGTGGCCGTCGACGTACATGAACACCCCCGCCCCGTTCACGTAGCCGTGCTCGTGGTCGAGGTGCGAGGCCTGGACGGAGAGCTCGAAGGCCCAGACGTCGTATTCGACGACGACGGCGCCCGACGCCGCGACGCGCCAGCGGCTCTTGTCGACCTTGCGCCAGGTCCGACGTCCCGCGCTGAAGTCCTGCACGTGGCGGGCGTAGTCGCGGATCTTGTAGCTGCCCGGCGTCCAGGCCGGCAGGACGAAGTCGACGCGGTCGCCGGCGACGTCCTTCACCTCCACGCGGACGCGGAAGAGGTGGGTGCCGGGGTCGGGCATCGAGAGGGTGTAGCGCACGCTCGTCATAGAATCTCGAATCTGGAATCTCGAATCTGGAAGAACTCCCCCCGAGCCCCCGGGGGGCTAGATGATCCACGAAGACTCGAAATACATCAAGTCTCCTCGGGAGGGGGGACCTGCCCTCGTATGATGGGGCCATGAAGGCGTGGGTCGCGCTGCTGGCGGGGGTGGGCGTTCCCATGGCCCTGAGCGCGATCCTCTACGCGCTGTCGCGAGCCGCCGCGGTTCCGTCCTTCGAACAGGCCGCGCGGCTGGGGCTGAAGATGAGCCTCTTCATGGGGCCGCTCGGCGCGGTGCTGGGCATTCTCGCCGCGCGGCGCCCGCATGCCGAGGCTCCGTTGCGCGACGCGATCAAGACATCCTCGATCATCCCCGCGATGATCACCTTGCCCGCCGTTCTCCTCACGAGCAACGAACAGGGCGTCCTTGCCGCGCTCGTCGTGGCTCCCTTCGCCTTCCTGCCCGGGCCGGTCGCGGGGGGCATCGCCGCCTGGCTCGCGCGGTGGACCCCCCCGGCGGCGGAGACGCCTTGACCCCGGCCTCCGGCGCGGCTTATAATATGAACATGTTCATACTCGGCGGGCGGGAATGATCACGCTGGCGCGGTGGATGGCGGGCTTAGGCGCGGCCTTCACGGCGCCTCTGGCGGCCGCGGGCTGTCTCGCGCTGGACGGACTCCCTCCGCCCAAGATCTTCACGCATCCCGTGGTGGTTGTCGGATCGCTCTCGGCGGCCACGCTGGGCCTCATCGGCTGCTACCTGGGAAACCTGAAAAGCCATCCCGCCGATCCCATGCCGGTGGTCGGCCCCGCTATGCTGGCGGCCGTCGCGCCGGGCATCTTGGGGTTCTTCGCCCTCCCGGGCATCGCGATGTCCGCATCCCCCGCGCTCGGGCTGGCGGGCTTGCTCGTGTTCGTTCTTCCTGGGCCGCTCGCGGCGGCGTCGACGGCCTACGCGCGCACTCTGACGAGGGAATCGCATGGGACGTCGTGAGACCAAGAAAGAAGCCACCAAGAAGAAGATCCTCGAGGTCTCGCTCAAGCTCTTCCAGACGGAAGGGTTCGGGAAGACCACGATGCGCGACATCGCCGCGAAGTGCGGGATCGCGCTCGGGACGACCTACAACTACTTCCCCACCAAGGAGCACCTCGCCCACTACTTCTTCGAGAGCGCGCTCGACGAGGTCATGGAGCGCTACCGCAAGGAGGAGCCCGCCGGCGCCTCCCTCGATGAAAAGCTCTTCCTGCTGCTGTCGATCGAGCTGGAGCGCGTCGCCCCCTACGAGGAGTTCCTCAACCTCGCCGTGACCCAGGCCGTCGTGCCGGGCTCCAAGCTGCATCCGTTCAGCGCCGACTCCCAGCGCCTCAAGGCGAAGTACCTCGACTTCGTGGGCGGCCTCTTCGAAGCGGCCAAGGACAAAGGCGAGATCACCACCTTCGGCATGGACGACATGGTCCGCTCCGCGTTCTGGGTCTACCACCTCGGCATCATGATGTTCTGGATCAACGACGCGAGCCGCAAGAAGGAGGACACCTACGTCCTCCTCGACAAGTCCCTCCGCTTCATCCTGAGCGCCCTTCGCGGACATCCCAAGGGGAAGCGGCGGTGAGCCGCGGGGTCCCCACGAGCGCCGCCGGGCGATTGCTCCGCATCGGCGTCATGGGGGCCGGCGTCCTCGGCCGCAACGCCTTCGCGCGCGTCCGCAAGATCGGGAAGAGCGACGACCGCAAGCGCGAGATCGACGCCCGCACGCACGAGGCCAACGCCGCCCGCATCGTCGACGCCATGACGTCGATGAAGGGCGCCTTCATGAAGCTCGGCCAGATGCTCTCCCAGCAGGCCCACTCGCTCCCCGAGGCCTACGTGCGCCGCCTCGGCGAGCTCCAGTGGGAGGCCCCGCCCATGCACGGCACCCTCATGCGGATGCAGTTCCGCAACGAGATGGGCGCGAACCCCGAGGACCTCTTCGCCGAGTTCGAGCGCGAGCCCTTCGCCGCCGCCTCGCTCGGCCAGGTCCACCGCGCCACGCTGAAATCGGGCGAGCGCGCGGCCGTCAAGATCCAGTACCCGGGCATCGACCGCTCCATCGACAGCGACTTCGCCAACTTCAAGGCCCTCCTCTCCACGATCCGCCTCTCCCGCGAGCAGTTCGCCGAGGTCTGGGAGGCCGTCGAGGAGGTCCGCGCCCACTTCCACCGGGAGGTCGACTACGTCCAGGAGGCCGCCACCCTCGAGGAATTCCGCCGCCTCTTCCGCGAGCGGGAGGACGTCGCCATCCCCCGCGTCCACCGGGAGCTCTCGGCCGCCCGCGTGCTGACGATGGAGCGGCTCGACGGCCTGCATCTCCGCGAGTTCCTGAAGACGAAGCCGTCCGCGGAGGAGCGCGACCGCCTGGGCGAGCGGCTGCTCGACCTCTTCCTGCGGCAGGCGCTCGTCCTGGCGCTGCTGCACGCCGATCCGCATCCGGGGAATTACCTGTTCATGAAGGACGGCCGGATCGGCCTGCTCGACTTCGGCTGCTCGAAGCGCTTCGAGCCCGCGTTCGTCGAGGAGCACCGCGAGCTCTTCGCGCTCCCGATCGGCGACCGCGACCGCGTGGCGAAGCACTTCCTCCGCCCCGGCGAGACCGACGGCCGCAAGCTCGACGCGCTGATGCGGATGCAGAAGCTCGACATCTCCAAGTACCAGGAAGATCGGATCTTCGACTTCGGCGACACGGCGCACCTGCGGGAGATCCTCGACAGCCTGCGCGAGCTGGCCCGGCTCGGCCTGACGACGCCCGGCTTCGTCCTGTACGTACGGGCGAAGATCGGGATCTACAATCTCCTCCACGACCTCGGGGCGCGGGTGAACTGCGCGCGGGTCCTGCGAAAGGCGCTGGCATGAAGAAAGACTGGGCCATGCTCCTGGGCTGGCTGGCCGGCGTCTTCACCGCAGGGACCGTCGTGATCGTCCTGATCTTCGTGGAGTCGCGCGGGCGCGGCGCGCAGGTGGACGTCCTTCCCTACATCCTGATGAGCGTCGTGCTGGGCGCCGGCCCCGGGCTTCTGCTCCTGAGCTGGTGGATTAGCGCCCGCCTCAAGGGCCGCCACGCGAAAGGGGCCAGCCGCGGCTCCACCCTGGCGCTGGGCGCGCTCGTCGGCGCCACCGCGGGCCTGCCCTGCGTCCTGCTCGGGCCGCTCATCTTCCTCGGCCCCGGCATCCTGCCGACCCTCGCGGATCTCCGAAGCCCCGAAGCCCTCATCACGATCGCCCTGGGCGTCGTCAGCGGAACCGCCTGCGGCTTCACCTGCGCCTGGCGGGTGTCGAGGCCGTCATGAGAGCGCTATATCCGCTCGGCCGGCCCGTCCAATGCACGGTGAAAGATCCCTGGACGTCGGCGGTCCTCGGCACGCTCCTCTTTCTCGCCGTCAACGCCTCCGGCCTGATCCTGATTCCCCTGCTCGAGAGGCGGGCCATGGAGCCCGCCGCGGCCATCACCGTCCTCATATTCCTCGCGACGGTGCTGGGCGCGCCGGCCCTCCTCGTCGCTCTCGTTCTCGCCCGGCGGCTCCAGAAGGGCCTCGACCGCGGCTGGGGCCGGGGCAAGACGCTCCTGCTCGGCACGCTCTATGCCTCGCCGCTGTCCCTCCCGATCGCGATCCCCCTCGTGCTCGTCAACGGCGACACGCACCTGGAGCCGACGGACGTCGTCCTTCTCCTCGCGACCGCGCTCACCGGCGCCGTTTCCCTCGGCCTGGGCTGCGCGTGGTGGGTCTCGAGGCCCCTGCCGGAATGAAGACGCCGCTGCTTCCGGTCTTCGCCGGCACCGCGGCCTGCTCGCTGGGAGGCGCCGCCGTCTTTCTCGCGGCGGGAGG
Source organism: Planctomycetota bacterium (assembly GCA_036383955.1). Taxonomy (GTDB): domain Bacteria; phylum Planctomycetota; class MHYJ01; order MHYJ01; family JACPRB01; genus JACQFK01. Next base: position 20,312 of record DASVNH010000029.1, read on the forward strand.
TATCTACCCCGGCCATACCCCCTCGGACCTGCTGTGGACGGTCACGGGGCTGTCGTTTCCCGGTTCGTTCCTCTGCGCGGGCCTGTTGACCCGGATCCTGATCGCGCGTCCGCGGAGGCCGTCGCTCCTCCCTTCCGGAATGATCCTGGGCGTCGCCATGACGGGATTGCACGCGGTCGCGCTGGCCGCGTTCTTCACGGAAGCCCGCTTCGGGCACGTGGTCCCCGTCAACCTGGCCGTCTTCCTCATCGCCGCCTTCGTCGGCGGCCTCGCTCTCGGCCTGGGCTGCGCCTGGTCCCTCCTCCGCCACGAGGAACTCTGAGATGAAACGCGACCCCGATCGTCCAATCCATAGAGGAGAAATGAACACGTTCATTATTCAGGAGCCCCCCGCGCCTCACGAGGTCGCGAGGCGGAGGTTCGAACGCCGACGTCCCCTCTTCCGCGCGGGATGGAAGGACGTCCTGATGATCCACTACGCCGTCGACCCCGAGATCCTGCGCCCCCTGGTGAAGGCGCCCCTCGACCTCTACGAAGGCCGGGCCTACGTGAGCCTGGTCGTGTTCACGCTCGACCGCCTGCGCTTCGACGCCGCGGGCCCCGCGTTCTCCACCCACCGCTTCCTCAACGTGCGCGCCTACACGCGGGACAACGGCATCGAGTTCCTCGCCGAGTGGCTTACGAACCCGCTCTGCGTTCTGCTCGGCCCGCGCATGTACGGGCTTCCCTACCGCTGGGGCCGCATCCGCTACGCGACCGGCCACGCCCGCGGCCGCGTCGCCGCCCGCGAAGGCGCGCTCGACTACCGGGCGAAGGCCGTCGGCCCCCTCGAGACCTGCGCGCCCGGAACGCTCGACCACTTCCTCATGGAGCGCTACACCGCGTTCACCGAGCGCCGCCTCTTCCACGTCTGGCACGCGCCGTGGAAGCGGGCGGAGGCGGTCGTCGACGTCCGCGACGACGCCCTGATCCACGCCACCGGCCCCTGGTTCGCCGCCGCCGAACGGGCCGGCGCCCACTGGTCCCCCGGCATCGAAGACGTCTGGATGGGACGTCCGGAGGCCGCGCCATGATCGTCGCCCTCGCCGGCCGGAACCCCGCGCTCGTCGACCGCCTGAGCGCCGCGGGCCACACCGTCCTCCCGCTGCCGCGCGTGATGGGCCGGTTGCCGGGCGTCGACGTCGTCGTCGACCTCACGGGCCGCGCCACGCGCACGCTGCTCGACCGGATCCTCGACCTCCCGCGCCGCCCCGGGCTCTTCCTCTCGCCGGATCCCGCGGCCCGCGCGGCGACGCTCTTGGGAGTCCGCGTGATCCTCCTCCGGCCGGCCGACGACGTCTTCCCCCTGATCCGCAAGGAGGCCGTATGACCGCCCTGCTCTGGACCGCCGGCGTCCTTCAGCTGGTCGTCGCCGCCGCGAACGTCCCCGTCGCGCGCGTCCTCCGCCTGCGCGAGGAGTTCGGCCGGCTCTCGCCCCTGCCGCGCCACATCGTCCTCACGCACCACGCGTACATCGCGGGGCTCATCGCGGCCTTCGGGGCGCTCTGCCTTCTCTTCGCGCCCGAGCTTGCCTCGGGCGCTCCGCTCGCGCTTTTCCTCGACGCCCTCCTCGCTCTCTTCTGGGGAACGAGGCTCGTCCTTCAGCTCTTCGTGTATGACCGCGAGCTCCGGGGACGCTACCGTACCGCGGACCTGGGCTTTTCCCTGGCGTTCGCCGGGCTGACCGCGACGTTTCTCGCCTGCCTCGGGAAGGGCCTCGCGTGAAGCCCCTAGGCCTTCCGCTTCTCCGCCCTGGCGCGGATGGCGGCGATGGCGGCGGAGACCGACTCTTTCGGTCCAAAGCTTCTGTCGAACTCTTGCAGGGCCTCGATCGCCTCGGGACCCGCGATCAGCCCCAGGGCTTTCGCGGCCATCTCCCGATCGTAGCCCGTCACGGAGTGCCTCATCCATTTGACAAGTCCGGGAACGGCGGCCGCGGCCGCCGGCCCGTAGGAGCTCAGGACGTCGACAGCTTCGACAAAGAAGTTCGTGTCCTCCATGCCGTCGGCGATCAAGGGAATCGCTTCGCGGGGCCGGATGTCGGGGAAGGCCAGCATCGCCCGCATGGCGTCCCGGCGACCCTCGTCGGTCTTCGACGCGAGCCGGCGAAGGATCGCCCGAGCCGCCTGAAGCGGCGGATGCGCGAGGTCGATGGTGCTGACCCGCTTGGAGCTCCGGGGCTCGCCGCGCAGCTTCAGGATCGCCGATGCCGCGGCGCGGCGGACCTCCTCGTTCCATTCTTCCGAGAGCAGCTCCCTCAGGAGGGAGATCGACGCCTCGCCGCCGAGCTTCCCCACCGCTTCCGCCGCGGCCCGACGGTCGTGCGAGTAGGGCGCGTCCAGAGACTTGGCGATGCCCGGAAGGGCGTCCCGGGCGCCGATCGCCGCCAAGGCGGCGGACGCGGGGCTCGCGGCCTCCGTGCCGAGCAACTTCTGGAGAGCGGGCGTCGCGGCGGCCGCGGCCGGTCCGGCCATGGCCAGGGCTTCCGCCGCCTTCCAGCACAGATGCGAATGAGACAAGGCCTGAATCAGTTGCGGCACGCAGTCCGCCACGGCGGCGGGACCGATGGCCATGAGGGTCCTCACGGCCGCCTCGCGCACCTCGACCGAGGAGTGGTTGACGCACGCGCGAAGGAGGGGCACGTGGGCCGCGCCGCCCGGCCACGGGGTGCCCTCCGGGAGCAGGTTATGGACCGCCAGGTTGATGCCGTCCACGTCGCTCCCGCCGCGAGCGGCTTCAAACAAGGACACCAGCCAATGGACGGCGGAAGGGCCGACGAGGTGGCACGCGTTGACGAGCATTCCGCGATCGAGCCCGCTCGGAAGCGCCGGCGCGCCGGATTTCCGGAGCGCCCGCACTTTGTTCTCCAGCGCGCGGACCCGGCTCGAATAGGCGCCGTCCTTGGCGCTGTACTCGTTCTTCCGATCCTCCTCCTGCTTGAGACGGTCGATCTCGCGCAACAGCGCCAACAGCTCGTCGCCTTGCATAGGTGCCTCCCCGGGGCAAGTATATCGCGCGCGTTCCGCCCTTCAGAAACGGAGGGGATATGCTCCTCAACGTGAACGCTTGGCTCCGACGGTCCGCGACGGCCGGGGCCGTCGCCTGGGCCGTGATCGCGGTCGTCGCGCCCTTCGGCGTGATGGAGAAGCTCTTCCTGCTCGCGCCGCTCGTCGCGATGCCGCTCGCGTTCGCCCTCCTTGAGCCGGCGCCCTGGATGGTGTCGATCCTCCAGCCGTTCGCGGCGGCGGCGGCGACGGCCTCCTTCTTCGTCCCCCCGGGCACCATCGCGGCCGGGCTCGCGGCGCCCTGGGCGATCCTGACGGGCGTCGCCGCCCTCGAAGGGCTGACGCGCGTGCGGACCTATTCGCTCGAGGAGGTGGTGACGACCCTGTCGCTGCTGCTCCTGCCGGTCGGCGGCGGCTGGCTGGTGGCGACGCGGGCGGGCCTCGCGCCGATGGGCTTCGGCGAGCCGATCGCGCTGCTGACCGCCGTGCACTTCCACTTCACGGCCTTCCTCGCGCCGGCGCTCGCCGTGCTCGCGGGGCGCGGCACCCGCGGCTTCGACCGGACGCTCTTCCGCGCGTCGGCCTTCGGCATCCTCGGCGGCACGCCGCTGCTGGCCGTCGGGTTCCTCGTCTCGCCGCTCCTCAAGCTCGCGGGCGTGTTCCTCCTGGCCGCCGCCCTCGGGGGCGTCGCCCTGTCCCAACTGCGGGCCCTGCCCCGTCTAAAGGGGCGGATGTCGAAGCTCCTCCTCGCGCTCTCCTCGGCGGCGGTGCTCGCCGGCATGCTCATCGCCGCGCTCTACGAGATCGGCTTCTTCACGGGGCGCGGGTGGCTCTCCATTCCCCAGGTGGCGCGCAGCCACGGGCCGCTCAACGGCCTGGGCTTCGCGGTGGCGGGTCTCATGGCCTGGACCCTGGAAAGGAGATAAGATGGGCCGCGACATGGAGATCCGCGTCCATCCGCCCGAACGCCTCCGCCGCTCCGCCGGGGTCTCCGCGTGCTGCTGCTGCTGTTGCTGCTGCTGCTGCCTCCACACGATCGGCGGCGTCGTCGGCGCGGCGGTCGGCGGCAAGGACGCCTCCGGCCCCGAGGAGCTCCGCACGCTCAAGGTCTACTGGCTGAGCTTCGCCGCCGTCATGGGCGTGACCCTGCTCGCGGGCGCCGCCACCGACAACTTCGCGATGGCGTTCATCCTCATCGCGGGCGCCCTGCCCCTCGGCCAGCTCTTCACCTCGCTCCTCGTCCTGGTCATGGCCGCCGTCCTGCCCAACCCCCTCCATCTCCCGACCCTCGGCCGCGTCACCTGGAAAAGCGTCCTCTGGTCCGTCGTCGGCCTTCTGATCTGGCTGGTCCCTATTTTGGCGGCTTCATGAAGCTCCTCCGCAAACGCGTCCTCATCCCCGCCGCGCTCTTCCTCGTGACCGGCACCCTCTTCCTCGTCCTGGTCCTCCGCGGCACGCTCGCCTCGAGCGAGACGCCGAGGCCGTCGACCTCCTCCGAAGGCGCGCTCGCCCAGCTCTGGCTCACCCCCGAAGGCCGCAAGGTCGTCCGCTGCGCGATCGTGATCGACCGCCCCCTCGACCGCGTCTGGGGCGTCGTCACCGGCTACGCCAAGTTCCCCGAGATCTTCCCCACGATCCGGAAGGCGCAGTCGAGCGTCGAAGCCGACGGCCGCCACCGCCTCCGCGCCGACGTCTCCGCGTCGCTCCTCGGCACGTGGCCCATCGACGTCCTCATCCGCCACGAGGAGAAGGGCGACGTCCGGGTCGCCTCCTGGGATCAGCCGACGGGCGACGTCCTCAAGAACGCCGGCAGCTGGACGCTGACGAAAGTCGACGACCAGCGCACGCTCGTGGAGTACCTTTTGGATGTCGAGATCAGCGGCTATCCCGACTGGTTCGTCCGCGCCATCCTGCGCGGCCGCCAGAGGGGGATCCTGCGCGCGCTCGACGAAGGGGCCCGCCGATGATCCTGCGGAAGCATCCGCCCGAGCGCCGCCGCAAGAGCGTGACGCTCGCGGCCCACGGCTGCTGCTGCTGTTGCTGCTGCTGCCTCCATTCCGTGGGCGGCCTGATCGGCTCGGCGGTCGCCGGCACGAAGACCCACACGGACGAGTCCCGCCGCACCGTGAAGGTCTACTGGCTCGTGCTCCTCGCCCTGACCGCGCTGACCGTCGCCGGCGCCACGAACGAGAACCGGGGAAACGTCGCCGTCGGCCTCGTCATCACCGCCCTGATCCTTCCGGGCGTCCAGCTGGGCGCCTCGTTCTTCACGTTCTGCGCCAGCATGTTCATGGCCCTCGACAAGCCCACCCTCGGCCGGATCACCTGGAAGGGCTTCCTCTGGGGCTTCATCGGCGCGCTCGTCATGATCGTCCCGCTCATGGCCATGTCCTACATGTAGCCCATGCGGCTCGTGCCCGCGCTGCCGTTCTCGGTCCTGCCGGCGAAGGATGTCGTCCACCTCGTCGCCGGCGAGGACGTCCGCTTCAGCCTCTCGGCCCCGGGCGTCGACGCCTGGCTCCCCGCGCTGTTCGCCGCGCTCGACGGCCGGCCGCTCGAGGAGGCGCTGGGGGCCGTCGAGCCCGCCCGGCGCGACGAGGCGCGACGGCTGATCGACCGCCTCCGCGGCGAGCGCGTGCTGGTGGACGCGTCCGCGCGGGCCGCGCACCGCCCGGCCGCGCTGGAGGTGTTCCGCCAGGACCGGCTCGACTACGACGCGGCGCTGCGCTTCAACCGCGAGGCCCGCGCGCCGTGGATCTGGGCGACGACGGGCCCGGCGCAGCGCGCCTACGTGAGCCCGGTCTTCCTGCCGGACGCGGGCCCCTGCCTCGAGTGCCTGGTCCGGCACTTCCGCGGGCTCTCGCCGGCGGCGGAGATCTACGACGCCCTGATCGAGCACGCGCGCGCGGGCGGCGAGATCCGCCCGTCGGCCTTCCCGCCCGCCGGCGCCGCGATCGTGGACCAGCTCGTCGCCTGGAAGACGGCGATGTTCGCCGAGCCCGAGCCGCCCGCGGCGCTCTATCAGCTCCACGTCGTCGAGGCCGCGTCCCTCGCCGTCTCCGTCCACCCCGTGCTCGCCGACCCGGAATGTCCCTCCTGCGCTCGACGCCCACGGCGCCGAGCTTCGGAGGGCGTCGCCGAAGAACGTCGATGATCGACAACGCCTTCATGGGGATCTTCACGACCTCCGGCCGCTCGCCGCGCGAGGCGGCGGATCCGGACGTCGTCCTCTGGGCCGCCTCCCTCATGCCCCGCGGGCCGCGCCCGTCCGCGCTGCCGGTCGGCGGCGCCGGCTGGACCGAGGAGGCCGCGCGCGAGGCCGCGCTCGGGGAGGGCGTCGAACGCTTCATGCCCTACCCGCTGCCCCAGGACGCGTTCGTCGAATCGACCTACGATCGCCTGGCCGAACCCGCCGTCGATCCCGCCCGCTGGGTGCTCTTCCACCCCGAGCAGCACGCGCGGCCCGGGTTTCCGTTCGCGCCGTTCACGCGCTCGACCTCCTGCCGCTGGGCCGCCTTCCGCCGGGCGCCGGACGGCGCGCCCGTCTGGGTGCCGGAAGAGATGGCGTTCCTGTTCCTCGCCGGCCACCGCTTCGCGCCGGGCGTCTCCACCGGCCTCTCGTCCGGCCGGCCGGGACATCCCGTGCTCCTGCGGGGGGCGCAGGAGGTCGTGGAGCGCGACGCCGTCGTCGGCGCCTGGTGGGGCCGGTATCCGCTCGAGGAGTGGCGGCGGGAGGTCGATGTCCGCCTCGCCCGCCCCCACCTGCGCTGGCGGTTCTTCCGCGCGGCGACTCCCTACAGCGCGCACGCGACGATCGTGACGGTCGAGGGCGCGGGCCTCTTCGGCGCCGGCTCGGCGGTGCGCGAGACGCGCGAGGCGAGCTGGGAGAAGAGCTCGCTGGAGGCGGCGCATTCGCTGGCCTACGCGCGGAAGCTGCGCGCGGAGATGGCGGCGGAGGACGTCGACCGCCTCGACACCTTCGCGGCCCACGCGGCCTACTACTCGTTCCATCCCGGCCGGCTCGCGTCGACGCCCTTCGCGTCCCCGGCGCCGCCGGGCGGCGGGGCGTCGGAGGTTGAACCGCTCGCCCGGCTGATCGAGCGGCTCGGGCCGGAGCGGCCCGTGCTGTACCGGCTCATGACGCCGCCGGGGCTCGCGGACCGCCTCGTGCTGAAGGTGTTGATCCCGGGCCTGCAGCCGCTGCACGGCGCGGCCGCGTTCGCGCATCTGGGCGGACCGCTCTGGGCCCCGCGGGGGCTGGCGGAGTGGGCCGCGTGTCCGCCGCATCCCTTCGCGTGAGGTGGTTGATGGGTTCGCCGCTCGCTTTCTACCGCTGGACCGAGCTCGACCGGACGTCGTGGCCCGCCTTCCGCGACGCGGCGGGCGCGTTCGAATCGGCCGACGTCCGGCCGCGGGCGCATCCGGGCCTGCCGACGGTCGCGCTGCCCAAGCCGCGGGCGCGACGGCTCGCGCCGCTCGATCGCGCGCTCGTCGCGCGGCGCTCGGCGCGAAAGCTGTCGACCGCCCCGATCTCCGACCGCGATCTCGGGCATCTGCTGTACTTCTCGCATGGGGCCGTCGAGGCCGGCGCGCGCGGCCCGACGCCCTCGGCGGGCGGGCTGCAGGCGCTCGAACTGTACCTGGTTCGTTTCGGCGACGGCGCGTACCACTACGACCGGGCGGGGCACCACCTGTCGCGGCTGGGCGGCGCCGACCGGGCGGACTGGCGGACGCGGGTGCCGTCGCTGGACCTCGTCGAGGGCGGCTCGCTGCTCTGGCTGATCGTGGGGGACGTCGAGCGCGTGGAAGCCAAGTACGGCGCGCGGGGCCTGCGCTTCCTGCTGCTGGAGGCGGGCCACCTGATGCAGAACCTCTGCGTGGTCTCGGCGAGCCTGAAGCGGGCGACGGTCCCGCTGGGGGCGTTCTTCGAGCGGGACGTCGCGTCCGCCCTGAAGCTTCCGGAGACGGACCTCGTGCTCTACGCCGGCCTCTGCGGCTAAGTGTTATCGTTCGAATCCGATTCGGACGTTAACACTTCGTGGCCCGCGCAGCGGAGGACGGGCAGCGGCGGGTATTTGGGGTAGCGGGGGTCGCGCTCGGCGAGGGCGCAGCGCAGGAACTCCGAGCCGCGGTCGTTGCGCTGGACGCGGACGTGGACGCAGGAGGCGCAGAGCCCGGCCTCGGGAGTCGCCATCAGGTTCGTTCTATCCTAAACCCCCCGCCTTGACAACCCATGGGGCACGGGTTAGCCTTCCTCTGTCGACCGGGAAGGACGCCCAAGGCGGGCGCCGCAAGGGGACGCTGGGGTCATGTCGTCCCGGTCGGGTCATTTGGCGGCCGGTTTCCCGTTTCGCCCCACCTTGAGGCTCACCTTCGGCCGCTTTCCCGAGAAAACGCATGACCGCTTCCCTTCTGCTCCTCGTTCGCGCCCGCGCGCGCGTCTGCGCCCTGCCGCTCTCCAGCGTCGTCGAGACGTTCCGCCCCCTCGACCTCCGGCCCGTCTCCGACCTCCCCATCCCCGCCTTCGTCCTGGGCGTCGCGGTCATCCGCGGCGAGCCCGTCCCGGTCGTCGATCTCGGCGCCCTGCTGGGCCTCGCCGAGCCCGCCTCGCCCAAGCGCTGGCTCACCCTGCGCCTGGGCGGCCGCTTCGTGGCGCTGGCCGTCGAAGACGTCCTCCGCGTCGTCCCCGCCGAGCGGCTCGACCGCAAGCCGCTGCCGCCGCTCCTGAGCGGGGCGAAGGCCGTCGACGCCCTCGGCACCCTCGACGGCGAGTTCCTCTCGGTCCTTGAAACGGGGCGCCTGGTCCCCGACGAGACCTGGAGCGCGCTGTGATCGACGCCGCCGCGGTCCAGGACCTGCGCGACCTCGCCGCGCGCGAATTCGGGCTGCGCTTCGGGGAGGAGAAGCACGACTTCCTGGCCGACGTCCTCCGCCAGCGCCTGGAGGCCCTGGGCATCGCCTCGGCCTCCGCGTACGCGGGCCGCGCCGGCACGCCCGAGGAGCTGCGGGAGCTGGCGCGGCTCCTCACCGTGCCGGAGACGTTTTTCTTCCGCGGCGCCGACCAGCTGCGCGCGCTCCAGGAGCACGTCCTGCCCGAGCGGATCCGCGCCCGGGCGGGCACGCGGGAGCTGCGCCTCCTCTCCGCGGGCTGCGCGATGGGCGAGGAGCCCTACACGCTGGCCATGCTCCTGCGCGACGGCTTCCCCGAGCTGCGGGACTGGAAGCTCTCGGTCCAGGGCATGGACCTCAATCCCCATCTCCTCAAGATCGCCGCCCGCGCGCGCTACTCGGCGTGGTCGCTCCGGGAAACCTCCCCCGAACGCCGCGAGCGCTGCTTCCGCCGCGAGGGCAACGAGTTCGTGCCGCTCGACCCCTACCGGAGCCTGGTCACGTTCCGGGACGTCAACCTCTCGAAGCCCGCGCCGGACGCGCTGCCGTTCGGGGCGTTCGACGTCGTGTTCTGCCGCAACGTGATCATGTACTTCACGCCGGAGGTGATGAAGGACGTCGTCGAGCGCTTCCGCCTCGCG
>DASVNH010000030.1:0-7112 GCA_036383955.1 Planctomycetota bacterium
CTTGGGGTCTTCCAGGCGCGTCAGCACCGCCCACATGGCCGCGGTCTCCAGCGTGTGGGGGGCGATGTGCTTTCCGCGTACCTTGGCGGCGTTGTAGTCCTTCTCGTAGATCTTCCGCTCCTCGCCGATGCGGGTGATGTACGGGATGTCGATCTTCACCGTCCGGTCCCGCAGCGCCTCCATGAACTCGTTGGACAGCAGCTTCTTGTACTCGGCCTCGTTGGTGTGGCCGAGGATGACCTCGTCGATGTCGGTCTGGGCGAACTTCTTGGGCTTGATCTTGTGCTCCTGGGAGGCCCCCAGGAGGTCGTACAAGAAGGCCACGTCCAGCTTCAGCACCTCGATGAACTCGATGACGCCGCGGTTGGCGACGTTGAACTCGCCGTCGAAGTTGAAGGCGCGCGGGTCGGAGTCGGAGCCGTACTCGGCGATCTTCCGGTAGTTGATGTCGCCGGTCAGCTCGGTGGAATCCTGGTTCTTCTCGTCCTTGGGCTGGAAGGTGCCGATGCCGACGCGGTCCTTCTCGGAGAGCAGGATGCGCTTCACGCGGATGTGCTGGAGGACTTCCTTCCAGTCGCCCTTGTACTTGCGGAGGTATTCGGCGAGGTTGCGCCGGCAGGACGGGCAGAGCTCACCTTCCACGCGGAGCGGATAGCCGACCTCGGCGGCGCGGTTGATCTCCTTCAGGAGGATGTCGCGCGACTCCAGGGGCAGGAGGCGGAGCGGATCCTCGTGCATGGGGCAGTCGGTCCAGACGGCGGCGTCCTCGTCCTCCTGCCAGGCGAAGGAATAGAGGGCGCCGTCGCGGCTCCGGGAGTAGGCCTCGAGGCCCTTCTTGAAGAGCCGCGCGATCGTGGACTTCGAGCTGCCGACGGGGCCGTGGAGCAGGAGGATGCGGCGCTCGGTGCCGTAGCCGTGGGCGGCCGACTTCAGGCAGTTCACGAGGTTCATGAGCGGGTCTTCGAGGCCGAAGATCGAGTCGCGGCCCGCGCTCATGGGATCCTTGAAGAAGTGCCAGCGGACCTTCCCTTCCCGGTGCTCCTCGTACTCCTCATGGCCGTACGACAGGATCATGTCGTACATGCGCTGGAAGGCGTTGCGGATCACCCGGGGATTCTCCGCGACGATGCGCAGATACTCCTCGAACGACCCCTCCCAGTGCAGCTCCTGGTAGGTCTTCTTGTCGAGCGACTTGTCGATCGCCCCCAGCAGACGGCCGGCCAAATCCTGCGCCATGGCTCTGCCCTCGAATAGAAGAAAGTCCTTCAGCCTCGTGATGGAGTTGGGGAACGGAAACGGGCTTGATCGGATGCGCGCGCGTTCGCGGTGCGTCGCTTGTTTGAAAAGAACAGCGAAGTGCCGTTTCCCCTCTCAACCCCTCTCATCCACCATGGATTATACGACCGTTACGCCGCGATGTAACTCGCAAAATTCCCGCGCGCTAGCGCGCGGCCACCGCGACGAAGATCGCGGCCGTCCCGTCCGCCGCCAGCGGCCGCGGCGCGTAGGCCGGATCGGGCGCGAGGTCCTTCAGGCGGCGCGTCGACGCCCCCCGGAACCTCCGCAGCGGCAGCAGCGCGCGGATCACCCGCTTCGACAGCTCCTTCCAGGCGAACGCGGCCGCCGCCGCGCGGCCCAGCGAGAGCTGCCCAAAGAGCGTCACGTCCCGGAACGGCCCCAGCAGGGCCAGGAACTCCTTCCGCGAGAACTCCCGCGTGTGGTGGGGCTGGAGGGGCTTCGACGACCGCGGCGACCACAGCTCCCGGTTGGGCGTCGACATCACCAGCACCCCACCCGGCCGCAGCACCCGCCGGCACTCCGCCACGAACCTCTCCGCGTCCGCCACGTGCTCTACCGTCTCGAACGACACCACCGCGTCAAAGATCCCCCCGAACGGCAGCCGCTGGGCGTCGGCACGAATCAGACGGTCCGTTTCGTTCCGGGCGGCCCGCAGGGCGTCCATCGAGAGGTCGACGCCCACCGCGCCCAGCAGGGCCGCGCCGTATCCCGTGCCGCAGGCGACGTCCAGGACGCGGCCGGCCACCCGTTCCCGGGCGAAGCGGTAGCGGGCGAGATGCTCCTGCAGGGAGGCTTCCGGCGCCGCCTCGGGGTCGAGGCGCTCGTCGCTCATGCGGGCAGGTCGTCCTGCCGGGCGAGCGGAGGGAGCTTGGCGTCGCGGGCGGACAGGCTCGGCGCCCCCGCCAGGGGCCAGGGAATGGCCAGCGCCGGGTCGTTCCAGGCCACGCCGCGCTCGTCCTCGGGCGACCAGAAGTCGGTCACCTTGTAGAAGAAGTCGGCGCTCTCCGAGAGCACCTGAAAGCCGTGGGCGAAGCCCTCGGGGATGTAGAGCAGGTTCCGCTTCTCGCCGCTCAGGACCGTCGAGAACCACTTGCCGAACGTCGGGCTGGAGCGGCGGACGTCCACCGCCACGTCGAAGACCTCGCCGGCGAGGACGGTGACGAGCTTCGCCTGGGGCCGGGCGAGCTGGAAATGCAGCCCGCGGAGCACCCCCCGCGCGGAACGCGAAACGTTGTCCTGCACCCACGCCCGGTCGATCCCCAGCCCGCGGTAGGTGTCACGGTTCCAGGCTTCGTAAAAGAACCCCCGGTTGTCGCCGTGCACCTTGGGCTCCAGGAGAGCGAGGCCCGGCAGCGGGGTGTCGACGCGCCTCACGCGGAGCCGTCCTGCCGGAGCTGGGAGCGCAGATACTCGGCGTAGGCGCTGGAGCCCATGGCGTCGGCGGCCCGGCGGACGCGGTCGGCGTCGATCCAGCCCTGCCGCCAGGCGATCTCCTCGAGGCAGGCGACCTTGAGGCCCTGGCGCTCCTCGATGGCCTCGATGAACGTGGACGCCTCCAGCAGGCTGCGGGGCGTGCCGGTGTCGAGCCAGGCGATGCCGCGGCCGATCTTCTCGACCGTGAGCGCGCCGTCCTTGAGGTAGAGGCGGTTGAGATCCGTGATCTCGAGCTCCCCGCGGGCGCTCGGCTTGAGCGAGGCGGCGCGGTCGCAGACCGTCCGGTCGTAGAAGTACAGGCCCGGCACCGCCCAGTTCGAGCGCGGGGTCTTGGGCTTCTCCTCGAGGGAGAGGGCCTTCCCCGCCGCGTCGAACTCCACCACGCCGTAGCGCTGGGGGTCCTTCACGTGGTAGCCGAAGACCACCGCCCCGGACTTCAGCGCCGCCGCGCGCCGCGCCGTCTCCGTCAGGCCGTGCCCGTAGAACAGGTTGTCGCCGAGCACCAGGCAGGCCGGACCGCCGCCCAGAAAGGCCTTCCCGATGACGAAGGCCTGCGCCAGCCCCTCCGGCTTCGGCTGCTCCGCGTACGCGATCTTCATCCCCAGGGCGTCGCCGCTCCCGAACAGCCGCTGGAACGACGGCAGGTCGTGGGGCGTCGAGATCAGCAGCACCTCCCGGATCCCCGCGAGCATGAGCACGCTCATCGGGTAGTAGACCATCGGCTTGTCGTAGACGGGCAGCAGCTGCTTGCTCGCCCCTTTCGTCGCCGGATGCAGGCGCGTTCCCGCGCCGCCCGCCAGAATGATGCCTTTCATGCGCGCGCCCGCCACCACTCGACCGCGTGGCGCAGACCCTCCTTCAAGCCCCACCGGGGCGCCCAGCCCGTCGACCTCAACTTCGCGTTGTCCGCGACGATGAGCATGGGCTCGCCCTCATAATACGGAACCGCCCCGAACCGGAGAAGCTCCGGACGTCCCACGGCCTCGCCCAGGGTCGTCACGATCTCCTTCACCGCCGGGGCCTCCCCGGAACCGACGTTCACGCAGCCCGTGAGCGGACTTTCCGCGACGGCCCGGACCGCCGCCGCGACGTCCTCCACGTGGAGGAAGTCGCGCCGCTGTCCGCCGGGCGAGACCTTGGCTTCCTGGCCCTTCAACAGGGAGCGGATCACGGCCGGGACCAGGCGCCTCTCGTCCTCCCACGGGCCGTACTGGTAGAAGAAGCGGATCCACGCCGAATCGTGACGCTTCTCCACCTCGCGGCGCAGCTCGTCCTTGGAGCGGGCGTAGAGGGTCGTGGGCTTCACGGGGCTGTCCTCGCGCAGCGTGCCGAGCGAGGTGTCGAACTCGAAGCAGGTGCCGGCCACGACGGCCCGGCAGTCCACTTTCGAAAGCAGGCTCCGGGTCTGGCGGAGGCAGTCGACGTTCTCCGGGGACTCCAGGTACTTCCCCGGGGTGGCGATCCAGGCGAGGCTGATGAGGAGGTCGGGGGCGACGGGCACGTGGTCGAGGCCGCCGGGATGGAGGCGCAGCGCGGGGAGGTCGGCGACGCGGCGCGCGTCGGCGCCCGGGCGGACCGACGCGTGCACCTCGTGGCCGCCCCGGAGCAGCTCCCGGGCGACGTGGGAGCCGATGAAGCCCGTGACGCCGGTGAGAAGGATCCTCATCCGTCCTTGCGCGTCCAATCGTAGGGAATCGGGCTGCCATGTGGAAAGGCCCGGCGGATCTCGGTCGGATCGTGCGGGATCGACGCGCAGTTGGCGATCACGGCTTCCTTCACGTCGACGTTCTTGTAGCCGTTCCAGATGCCCGGGGGAACGACGACGAGCACGTAGTGGCGCTCGCCCAGGAAGATCTCCTGGACGCGTCCTTTGGTCGACGAGCTCGGGCGGTCGTCGTAGAGCACCAGCTTCACGTTCCCCACCACGCAGGCGTAGTTGAGGGTCATCTTCTCGTGGAGATGCCAGCCCTTCACCACGCCCGGGTAGGCGGTCGAGAAATAGATCTCCCCGAACTCCTTGAAGTGCGCGTCGGTGCGCTTCAGCATGTGAAGCACCGTCCCGCGCTCGTCGGGGAACATCTTCAGGGGATGGATCTGCACGCCGTCGATCATCGCGTCCTCACGTGGCGCTCGAGCGCCGCACCAGACGGGGAAAACGGGTTCCTGAATATACAGGCTGGAGCTCAGTACTTGAGCATGTTGCGCTTTTCGCCGCACGCGTAGGTGGAGCACTGGCCGTTGAACTCCCAGCAGTCCTTGTGGTGCGGGGTGCGGCAGCGGCGGCAGTAGACGCGGAGGTCGCCGGGGATCTTGGCGCCGCAGACCTGGCAGGTGGGCTCGGCGGCTTCGGAGGCGGCGGAGGGGCCGTCGTCCATGATCTCGATGCCGCTCTGGCGCTGCCAGAACTGGAGGACGCGGTCGCAGACGTGGCTGGCGAGCTCGGCGAAGACGACCAGGTCGTCGAACTTGAAGAGGATCTCCTGCTTGCGGACCATGAGGCGGGAGCCGTTGAGCGAGACCAGGAGGCGGTCGTTCCCCACGAGGCTGCGGAGGTCCTCGACGGCCTGCCGCGACTTGCCGTCGAGGAACTCCTTGGCGAAGGACGCGTCGTCGGACTTCACGACCCAGCGGGGGTCGAACTCGGGGTCGCCGACGCGGATGTCGTCGACGTTGAGATAGCGGACGTCGCCTTCCTGGAAGCGCTGGGGGAAGATCTCTAGGCGGCGGGCCCAGCCCTCGGGGACGGTGAAGGTGACCTGAGTGTAGAAGCGGGCCTCGCTTTCGTTGGCCTCGTAGATGGAGAGGAGGGCGCGGGAGCCGTGCCAGGTGAAGGAGACCTTGGGGCTTTCGAAGAGCTGGCGGTCGTGGGACTGGCCGTCGTAGAGCTCGGCGAAGCGCTGGAAGGTCTGGCGGAGCTGGCCGAGGTCGGCGCCGCCGAGGGATTTGCGGACCGCGCGGGAGGAGGCGACCTGGCCGTAGACGCCGCGGTCCCATTGGGTGCGGCGGGCGTCGCCGACGATGTCATTGACGGTCTGCCAGATCCACCCGGCGCCGTAGATGACGAAGATGATGACCAGGATGACGACGAGTTCCATCTGATCCTTTGGACTACGCGTCCAGGATCATCGTATCGCCGGAAGAGGGAACTTCCAAAGCGAGCGGATGGATTTCCAGCTTCCCCGAACGGGGGTGGGTTTTGCCGACGAGGAGGAGGCGGGCGCCGCAATGGGGGCAGCGGGCCTTCTTGTCCACGTTGGAGGCGGAGGTGGCGAGCTTCCGGCCGCAGGGGCAGTGGAACGGGAGGCGGGGCGCGGGACCGGAGATTTCCTTGAAGTGGTCCTCGATGCGGAAGGGCTCCTCGAGGATGAAGGTCTTGCCGCTGTGATCGTCCTTGTCGCCGAGCTCGCGGGGCTTGATCCTGCGGGTGTCGCCGGACTTCGCGCGGCTGCCGAGCTGGAGGCGGCGGCGGCACTTGGGGCAGATGCCGTGGCCGCCCACGCGGTCGACGGGGATCTTGAGGGCGGCGCCGCAGGGGCAGGTGAAGCGGACGATGCCGGGGACCGTGGGGGGCGGCGGAGGGGGCGGCGGAACGGGACGGGACCGCGGCGGGGGGCGTCTCATGATGCGATCCTAGGGCCCCGCGGGCAGGACGTCTAGGCCCAGAAGCAGCCTAGGCTCCGAATCGTCCTACGCGCCGAAGATGTCGTCGAGCTTGCCCTTGGCGGCCTGGCCGAATTCCTGGGAGATCTTCTCGCCCTCGCTCTTGCGCTCGGCGATTTCGCTGAAGAGCTCGGCGAGCTTGGAGGAGACCTGGCTGGCGTAGAGGCGGACCATGCCGAGGGTGGTCTTGTCGTCGAAGATGACGGCGAGGATGGTGCGCTCGCCGACGAGCGAGAGCTGGATGTTGTCCTTCTTGCCCTGGTGGAACATGATGGAGAACTCCTCTTCGCCGAGGAGCTTGGCCATCTGCTTGGTGGCGGCGAAGGAGCCGGCGACCAGCGCCGAGATCGTGTCCATGTCGTAGGTCGACGACTCGCCTTCCTTGGTGACGAGGTGGCCGTCCTTGTCGACGAGGAGGACGCAGCGCGCGTTGGCGTTCTTGAGGAAGGTGTTGAGGGTCTTCGCGATCCGCTCGATGTCTTCCTTGTAGAAGACGAGCCGGGTCGACCTCAGGGATTCGTCCGCCTTGCCCATCGCCATCGTCGTGTCCCTCTATCCCTAGTCTACCACATGTCGCGGAGAAAGGCCTTTAGAACGGGAAGGGCCCGATGTACTTCACCAGAAGCTCGGGCTTGAACTTCCACAGCGCGACGAAGCCCCCCGCCAGGAGGAGCAGGAAGAACAGGATCATGATCCCCTTCCCGCCGCCCTTCTTGGGG
>DASVNH010000031.1:0-9483 GCA_036383955.1 Planctomycetota bacterium
GCAGCACGAGCCAGAGGACCGCCAGGGGCACCTTGCGGGGATGGCGCTCCAGGGGACGGCCGGCCAGGAGGCGGTCGAGGTCGTCGGCGAACGCGGCCGCGGAGGCGTAGCGCTCCTCGGGCGCCTTGCGCATGGCGCGCAGCACGACGGCCTCCAGCGCGGCGGGAATCTTCGGACGGACGGAGCGGGGCGGGTCGGGCTGGGCGCGCTGCACCAGCGACAGGATCGCGAGGACGCTTTCGGCCTGGAACGGAGGACGTCCGCAGAGCACGGCGTAGAGCGAGGCGCCGAGCGCGTAGACGTCGCTGCGGAAGTCGGCCGGGGCGCCCTCGGTCTGCTCGGGCGCCATGAAGGCGGGCGTGCCGAGGACGGAGCCGGAGCTGGTGAGGGAGCCGGGGGCGTCGATCGTCCGGGCGAGGCCGAAGTCGGTGACGTAGGGCCAGCCGTCGCGGCTGAGGAGGATGTTGCCCGGCTTGAGGTCGCGGTGGACGATGCCGGCGCGGTGGGCGGCGTCGACGGCCCGGGCGACCTTGGCGAAGACGGCGGCGGCCTCGAGGGGGGCGAGCTCGGCGGCGGAGAGGGGCGGGCCGTCGACGAAGGCGAGGGCGAGGAAGCGGACGGGAGGCTCGCCGGGCTTGTCGGAGGGGACGTCGCCGAGCTCGATGACGGACGCGATGTTGGGGTGATTGAGCTTGGCGGCGAGGCGGGCTTCGCGCTCGAAGCGGGCGGCGTCGTTGGCGAGCGGGCCGTGGAGGAACTTGACGGCGACCCAGCGCGCGAGGCGGCGGTCCCAGGCCTTCCAGACGATGCCCATGCCGCCGCGGCCGGCGGGCTCGACGAGGACGTACTGCCGGACGACGCGGGAGGGATCAGCGGCGTGGGGAGCGACCTCGGCCGGCAGCTCTTCGGGCCGGGGGGCGGGATGGGCGGTCATGACCTCGCGGAACAATCCCGCGCAGCCGGTGTGTCCGGGCTCCGCGGGCTCGCCGCAGAAAGGACAGCGGCGCTCGGCCATCGCGGCGGATTATATCGCCGCGCGCGCGGCGCGGGCAAACGATCAAGTTTGAATCGGTTGGTACAGCAAGTTGTTGACGGGCCGCGGGGGGCGGGGCTAGCATCCCGGTTCGACCGGGGGCTCGGGCGCGTCGCGCCGAAACGAGCGGAACCCCGGTGCATGTCGGGCTCGGGGATTCCGGTGAGTGTCGGCTCGGAGTCCGTTCGAAGAGGAGAGGGTGATGGCGGGAGTCGTGCTGGCGCTGCTGTGCGCGGCGGCGCAGGATCAGCAGCTGGGCGCCCGGACGAAGGCGATGGGCGGCAGCTACACGGCGTTCGAGGACGATCCGGTCCTCGTCTGGCTCAACCCGGCGGGCATCGCGACCCAGCCCGACCAGGCGTCGATCGTCTACCAGACCTACACGGCGTATCCGACGCGCGAGGATCCCGGCGCGCTGCCGGCGGATCCCGAGCTCTTCTCCGTGGAGGCCGAGACGGTGCTGCCGGACCCGGAGTTCGTCCCGTCGTACCTCGGCTTCGTCTTCCGCCTGGGCACGCCGGAGTCGCCGATGGCGCTGGGGATCTGCTACGCCCGGCCCTACCTGCTCCACTACGCGATGCACGAGCTGACGGGCCCCGGCGAGACGGCCTTCGAGCCGCGGTTCGGCGTCGAGCAGAGCCTCTCGCGCGTCCGCGTGGCCTTCGCCAAGGACTTCCGCTTCCGCGCCGCGGGAGAGGCCGGCTTCTTCAACCACCTGGCGTTCGGCGCCGGCCTGGACCTGGGCCTCGAGCGCTGGCGCTTCACCGATCCCGACGGCGACCGCACGGGCACCAGCCTCGCGCTGGGCTTCGGCGGCGGCGTCCTGCTCGGGGTGTTTCACGATCCCGACGTCCTGACGTTCCAGGTCGGCGCGGCCTACCAGAGCCCGGTGCGCTTCGACTTCGCGATCGACCCCGTCCGCTTCCCGGCCTTCGACATGCCGGAGCAGGTGAACGCCGGCGCGTCGCTCTACCTGCACGGCGCGGTCCCGCTGCGGCTGACGGTCGACGTCCAGACGCTCGCCTGGAAGGAGACGGCGCAGGACCCGTCGTTCGCCGGCTACCGAGGCTTCCGCGACGCGACCAACGTGTCCTTCGGCGCCGAGTACCGATTGGACGTCGGCGCGAACGTCACGCTCTTCCCGCGGGTCGGAGGACGTCGCTTCGAGGCGCCCTGGGCGGACCCGGACGACTTGCCGTCGACGGGCCGCTTCAAGCTGGTGCTCGACACCGACGACGACGTCTTCAGCCTCTTCACCTTCGGCCTGGGCATTTCCTGGACGTCGGCGGCCGGCAAGGTCCGGAGCGTCGACCTCGCGGGCGACACGGGCGGCGACGCCTTCAACGTCGCGCTGGGGTACACCCATGAATTTTAAGCGGCACGCCTCTCCGAACCGGCGCGGCGTCGAAGGGTTGAAAGTCGCGCTCCTGGCTCTCGCCGCCCTCGCGCTGCCGGCCTGCGAGGAGGACATCAACGACGACTCCGCCGTCCCCGCCGTCACCCGCCGCGTTTCCGTGAGCGTGACGGGCGAGGAAGCCAACCGCGATTCTGATTTCCCCGACATTTCCGCGGATGGCCGCTACGTCGTGTTCCAGTCGCAGGCGGGGAATCTGGTGCCCGGCGACTCGAACGGCAAGTTCGACATCTTCCGCAAGGACCTGGTGACCGGCGCGGTCGTGATGGTGTCGACGACCGAGGCCGGCGCGCCCGGCGACGGTGACTCTACGAACGCGTCGATCTCCGCGGACGGCCGCTTCGTGGCTTTCCAAACGCTGGCCGCGAACCTCGACCCCGGCGATACGGATCCGGACGACGGGCTGGACGTGTACGTCAAGGACCTCGACTCGGGCGCGGTGACGCACGTGTCTCAGTCCGCCTTCGGCGGACCTCCGGCCGGCACGTCCGTGGAGAGCCGGAATCCACGCCTTTCCCCGGGAGGCCGCTTCCTGGTCTTCGTCTCCACCGGCGAGGACCTGGACATCGACGTCCCCAATCTGTTCGGGGACCCGGAAGTGTTCCTGCGCGATCTGGAAACGGGGGAGACCTTTCTCGTGTCGAGAGATGCCTTCGGTGACGCCGTCGGCGGGGCCTGCGAAAATCCTTCCGTGTCCGACGACGGGCGTTTCGTCGTCTACCAGACCGGGGTTGCCATCTTGCCGGGAGACGCGCAATCAGACGTCGACATCTACCTGCGGGACCGCCAGTTGGGGATCAACGAGCGCGTTTCCACGGGGTTCGCGGCGGATCCTGACGGGAACAGCCTCGAACCCCGCATTACGCCGGACGGCCGATTCGTGATCTTCTCTTCGGAGGCTCCCGATCTGATCGACGGCGACTTGAACGGCCAGGAGGATGTGTTCATTCGGGACCGCCAAGCGCCCGCGAGCACACGCTGTGTGTCCCTGGGTCTCGCCGCGGCACCGGGCGCCGGCCAATCCAGGACGGGGGTTCTGACACCCGACGGGCGTTTCGCCGCCTTCCGATCGGCCGCCCCGAATCTCGTCGCGGGGGACACCAACGGCACCGAAGACTACTTCTGGCGGGATCTCGAGCGCGGAAGCACCCGCCGCGTCACCGTGCGCACGGGCGGCGCCCAGACCGTCGGCAACGGGGGCGGGCCGCCGGGCATCACGTCCGACGGACGCTACGTGGTCTTCGTGTCCGACGCCAGCGACCTTACCATCGGCGACAGCAACGCGGAGACGGACGTCTACGTGCGCGGGCCACTGCACTGAACGGAGGGAGGATCCCATGATGAAGTCGTGGACGGGACTTTGGGCGGCCGCCGCGGTCGCGCTGGCGGCATCGCCGCTTCAGGCGCAGAATCACGTCTGCATCGGGCAGGCGGCGGAACCTACGATGGATGGCGCCGTGGCGTCGGATCCCGGATGGAACGGGGCGGCCCGCATCGACCTGGACTTGCAGGGGATCATCCCGCAGGTCTACGCCAGGCTTGTCCGCACGGCGACCCACGTGTACGTCGGCCTGTCGGTCAATACGCCGCCGCTGGCGCCGACCGACGACGACCGGGTGGTGCTCTGCCTCAGCACGTCGGACGTCGCCGCGGCCTGGCGGATCCACATTCAGCCGTTCACCGACGCCTTGCCCGGCGGCTCCTCGACGGCCGCCGCGGTGCAGTACTGGCGAAACTCGTCCACATGGAAGTCGAATGTCATCGCGCAGGACCCCTCGGACAGCGTGAATCCCGCGCCGTGGCTGCAGCCCGCGCAGGTGCGGACCTACTATCACGGCGCCTCCTTCTGGGAGATGGAGCTGAAAATCCCCATCGAGTCGAACCTGGCCAACGACGACAACCGCACCGCCGTGTACTTTCCGCCGGTGGGCGCGACGTTCAAGCTCTACGTCAACGTCCTGCAGCTTTCGCCGTCGGGCTACGCCTTCCAGTACCCCTGGAGGACGATGTCCAAGATCAACCCGACGCTGCTGTCGGGGACGCCGGAGCCGACGGCCTGGGGCACCGCGTCCTTCGACCAGAAGGCCGGCGCCTCCGTCATCTTGATCCCGAGCCGGATGGGCCTGGTGGCCCCGCCGTGCCCCACCAACAACGTCGTCGTCCCGTACACGCCGCCCGCGCCATTCGGCGATTGCGCGGCGATCCCGGACGGTCATTTGTTTCCTACGACCGGACCCGCGAACACCTTCTTCGCCAAGCCGCGGAACAAAATGGCCGCGCAAGTCCATGTCCTCACGGCCTTCGACGTCTCCGACTTCGGGCTGCCGGCGCCGGACGATTGGTGGACCGTGGGATATCCGGCGGGTTGGCCCGCGCCCTTGAGCAACCCCGTGGGCCCGCTGAACATCGCTCCCGACGGTGAGGGCTTCGTCGCGCTCGACTGGCCCCTGACGTATAAGCAGTCCTGCGAGCTGGCGGTCCCGGAGAAGTCGATCCGCGCGCAGATGAGCCGGCCGGCGGAGGATGACGTCACCGTCTTCAGCGCCAATCCGGTCGTCCGCTCCACGGACAACGTGTTCTCCTCGGTCTTCGAGCGCGATGCCCGCGTCGGCACGCGGGGATACCCCGCGACCGCCTCCGGCCGCCAGGCCTTCGTCTTCGCGGTGGGGAAGGAGATCGTGCCGCGGCCAACAGGGCCGCCTCGGATCGCCCCGGTTTCCGGGCCCGCCTCGCCTCTGGTCGCGGCTCCGGCCGCGGCCGTCAATATCCGCGCGCCGTTGCCGGACGCCCTGATCTACGATGATCCGGCCGAGGTCGCCCGCCGCTCCTTCCCGCCGGCGGTGGAGCAGACATTTCACTGGGTCTGCCGCGGCTTCCGTAAGACCGGCGGCACCTTCGTCCTCGACGATCGGCCCGCGAAGCTCACGGTCTCCGACACCGATCCGGCCGGCGGCTTCGGCTACCTGTCGGGGCACCTCGGCCCGGTCGAACGCTGGACCTCCGAATTCACCGGGCCCGGACTGCGACGGCTGTCGGAAGGGCTCTTCGAGCTCGACGTCCCCCAGGGCCAGAAAGGCCGGGTCCACACCCGCATCGAAGCCGAATCGTTTTACGAGTGGCAGCTGCGGTTCCGGCTCGGCGCCGCGGTGCCGCACGGGGACTTCGCGGACGCCGTCGACGGCGGCTGGAGCGAGCTCGTGTCGCTCGAATACCGGATCAACCCAATGTTCTCGGTCGAGGCGCGGCTGGGGGTGTCGAGCTTCGACGGCGAGTCGGGCGGCCCCGACGTCTACAGCGTGCAGCACGCGGTGAACGGGCGCGCGACGTTCCTCGACGGCCCCTGGCGGCCGTTCGTGAACGCGGGCCCCGGCTTCTACGCGAACAATCCGGGCGACGACGACTTCGGGATCAACGTCGGCGCCGGCGTGGGCTACCGCCTCAACGACCGCTTCACGCTCGAGGCCGCGTGGGACTACCACCACGTCTTCGCCGAGGGCGACGACCCCAGCTTCTCGACGCTGCAGCTGGGCGTGGGGCTGAAGTTCTAGGTAGACAAACCAGACAGGCTGGTTTGTCTACACGAGGCGCATGAGGTCGGCGATCTCGGCGGGCGCCTGCTCGCGGGCGCTGTACTCCGAGATCAGCTCCTCGATCTGGCGGCGCAGCCGGTCCTTGGAGCGGTGGATGTAGTTCGTCACGTCGCTCACGGACTTGCCCAGGGCGTCGGCGATCTCCTGGTACGAGCGCCCTTCCATCTGCAGCTTCAGCGCCCGGATCATCGGATCGTCCTTCAGCCGCTCCATCGCCTGGTTGACCAGGTTCTTCACCCAGAGGCGGTCGAACTCCTCGTCCGCCGGCGCGTCGGCCGGGACGTCGAAGTCCCCCAGCGAGATCTGGCGGCGGCGGTCGCGCCGCTCCGACAGCTCGTAGCGCCGGAACTGCAGGATCACGTGGCGGGTCACCGCCAGCAGCAGCGTGCGGAACTTCCCCTTCTGCCGGTCCGCCTTCTCGAGGAACTCCTCGCGGCAGACGCGGAGGAAGACTTCCTGGGCGACGTCCTCCGCGTCCTCGTGGGTGAGGCCCTGGCGCCGCGCGAACTCGAAGATCGGGTCGCGGTAGCGGCGGACGACGAGGTCCTTCACGCGCTCGGGATCCTGGCGGAACGACAGGATCGCGCTCCAGACCGAGGTCGGAAACTGCATGGCCCTATTATCGTCCGACGTCCCGAATCCCTGAAAGAAAAGGCGCCTGCCCGCGATGGTACGCGCGTGTTCGAGACGGTGGACCGGAGCCTGGAAGCGAAGGTGAAGGAGCTCTTCGACGGCGAAGCCGTCGAGGTCTTCTTCGGCCCGCCGGGCCCGGGGAAAGCGGCGCGTGGCATCGGCCTCCACTTGATGGAAGCGATCCCGACGCCTCCGCTCAGCACGCTCCGACGTCCTCCCCTGCAGGCGACGCTGCGCTACCGGGTCACGGCCTGGGCCGGGACCCCGGGCGAGGCGCACCGCCTGCTGGGGGAGACGTTCTTCGCGGCGATGGAGTGGCCCGACATCCAGGTCGACGCCCCGCCGCCGGTGTGGGGCCCGTCCCCGGCGCCCTCGTTCGCGTTGAGCGCCCTGCTGCGGCGCGAGCGGCCGGAGCCTCCGATGAAGCGCGTGCGCCATCCGCTGACCTTCCAGCTGACGGCCGTCGCCACGCTGGGCGGCCGGGTGGTCGGCCCGGAGGACGCGCCCATCATGGGCGCCGTGGTGGAGGAGCCCTGGCTCGGGAGGTCGGCGACGACCGACGCCGACGGCGCGTTCGTGATCACGGGCGTGCCCCGGAAGCCCGCCGTGAAGCGGCTGCGGGTGCGCGCCAAAGGCCTGGAACAGATGGTCGACGTGGAGAAGGCGGCCGCCGGGGGCGAGCCGCTCCTGATCCGGATGAACGGTTTGGAGGATTGACATGGCCCTCAGCTACCTGCATCCCGGCGTCTACGTGGAGGAGGTTCCGGGCGGAAGCCGGAGCATCCAGGCCCAGGGCACGAGCATCCCGGCGTTCGTGGGCATCGCGCCCGACCCGGGCAAGCGGCCGCAGGAGGCCGTCGCCATCAACAACTGGACGGAATTCCTCCGCGAGTTCGTCTCGAAGGACTCGCCGAGCACCGCGCTGTCGAACGCGGTCTACGGCTTCTTCCAGAACAACGGCGGCCGCTGCTTCGTCGTGAACGTCGGCGCCGGGGGCGTCGTCTCCGGCGGCGGCCGCGGCGGGCGGAAGGGCGTCGACCTCCTCGAGGAGATCGACGAGATCGCCATGGTCGCCTGCCCGGGCTTCTGGGACGCCGAGTCCTACGACGCCCTGCTCACGCATTGCGAGAAGATGCGGTTCCGGGTCGCGCTGCTCGACAGCCCTCCGGACGTCTCGAACATCAGCCTCCTGACCCAGGTCGCGACGGGCAAGGCGCCCGCGACGCCCGACAAGGACAAGCCGGCGGCGGCCGCGGTGCTCCGGGGGATGAAGCCCCGGAAGTCGGACGGCGGCTACGGCTCGTACTTCTTTCCGCACCTGATCGCGCGGGACGCGCTCGACCCCCAGAAGAGCGTCGTGGTGCCCCCGAGCGGCCACATGGCGGGCATCTACGCGCGGACCGACGCCCTTCGCGGCGTGCACAAGGCGCCGGCGAACGAGATCGTGCGGGGCGCGCTGGACGTGACCTACCACGTGACCTCGGAGGAGCAGGGCCTGCTGAATCCGCAGGGCGTGAACTGCCTCCGGCTGTTCGGGACCGACGGCGTCCGCATCTGGGGCTCGCGCACGCTGGCCGACGCGGCGAGCGAGTGGCGCTACACGCCGGTGCGCCGCCTCTTCGCGATGATGGAGCATTCCATCGCCCGGGGCACCCAGTGGGTGGTGTTCGAGCCCAACAGCCGCCCGCTCTGGAAGGCGATCGAGCGGGACGTCACCGCGTTCCTCACGCTGCTCTGGCGGAACGGCGCCCTCATGGGCGACACGCCCGAGCAGGCCTTCTTCGTCAAGTGCGACGAGGAGACCAATCCCCCGGACGTCATCGACGCGGGCCAGGTCGTCACCCTCGTCGGGTGCGCGCCCGTCAAGCCCGCCGAGTTCGTCATCTTCCGCATCGGCCAGACCACGCACGGCGCGGAGGTCGGCCCCGAGAGCGGCAAGTAGAGGAGAATGATCATGGCCGACAAGAAGCCCGCCGCCGCCGCGGCGGCCGCGCCCGGGGCGATGGGCGCCATTCCCGACCCGTACCGCGCCTACAACTTCAAGCTCGACATCGGCGGCGACACCGCCGGGCACTTCACCGAAGTCACGGGCCTCGGCGCCCGCGTCGAGTCCATCGCCTACCGCCAGGGCGGCGAGCACCAGGTCGTCCACCGCCTGCCCGGCCGCGTCGAGTACTGCGACGTCACGCTCAAGTACGGCCTCACCGCCACGCGCACGCTGTGGACCTGGTTCCAGACCGGCCTCCGCGGGGCCGTCGAGCGCAAGAACGTCTCGGTCTCGCTCCTCAACAACGAGGGCGTCGACGAGGTCATGCGCTGGAACCTGCAAGGCGCCTGGATCAAGGAGTGGAAGGCCGCGGCGCTCGACGCCCAGGGCCGCGAGCTGGCCGTCGAGTCGCTCACCCTCTGCTACGAGACCCTCGAGCTGGCCTGACCTATGCGCGCGTGGCTCGTGTCCTGGATCCTGCGCCTCCTGCGGCGCCTCTCCGACTGGCTGAGCCGGCCGGCGGAGGCCGGGCGAATCGAACCGTTTGATTCGCCGCGCGGGGCGCCGCCGGAGCACTGGCTCCGCCGCGCCGCGCCGCCGCCGCCCGCCCACTGGCTGGCCCGCGTCCGCGGGGCCGTGCCGCTGGAATCGATTCCTTCCGACGCACCCCAGACCCCGGCCCCCGCCGGGGACGCTCCCCAGACCGCCGCGCCGATCCGTCGGCGCGCGGAGCCCGCCCTTCTCGCGCCTCGACGGCCGTCCTCCCCGGACGCGCCCCCGGCCGGGAAGGGCGGGTCCTCACTCCTTCGACCGGACGCCCCGCGTT
>DASVNH010000032.1:0-18872 GCA_036383955.1 Planctomycetota bacterium
CAACCTTTTTCCCACCCCCCGCCAACACCGGCCCTCGCCGGTAGCAGCCCCAAACGCCTCATGCACCGCCCCATTCGCAACATCGCGATCATCGCCCACGTCGACCACGGCAAAACCACCCTGGTCGACTTCCTCCTCCGCCAGTCCGGCGCCTTCCGCTCCAACCAGGAAGTCACCGACTGCGTCATGGACTCCAACGCCCTGGAACGCGAACGCGGCATCACCATCCTGGCCAAGAACACCTCCGTGGTCTGGAAGGGCACCAAGATCAACATCGTCGACACCCCCGGCCACCAGGACTTCGGCGGGGAAGTCGAGCGCGTCCTGCGCATGGCCGACGGCTGCCTCCTGCTCGTGGACGCCGCCGACGGCCCCATGCCCCAGACCCGCTTCGTGCTCAAGAAGGCCCTGCTGAACGGCCTGCAGCCCATCGTCGTCATCAACAAGCTCGACAAGCCCGAGGCCCGCCCGAAGGAAGTCCTCGACGAGATCTTCTATCTGTTCGTCGAGCTCGAGGCGAACGACCAGCAGATGGACTTCCCGGTCATCTACGCCATCGGCCGCGCGGGCAAGTCCAAGCTCAAGGTCGAGGACGAGTGGAGCGACTTCGCGCCGCTCTTCGACACCGTCCTCGCCCGCGTGCCCGCCCCCAAGGGCGACGCCGCCGGCCCGTTCCAGCTCTCCGTCGCCAACATCGACTACAGCGACTACGTCGGCCGCATGGCCATCGGCCGCGTGAGCCGCGGCACCGTCAAGCCCGGCTCCAACGTCTGCATCCTCAAGCGCGACGGCTCGAAGATCAACTCCCAGATCACCGACCTGCAGACCTTCGTCAACCTCAAGCGGGAAAAGGCGACCTCCGCCGGCGTCGGCGAGATCGTCGTGATCAGCGGCTGCCCCCAGGTCGACATCGGCGACACCATCGCCGACGCGACGGCCCCCGAGGCGCTCCCCTTCCCCAAGATCGAAGAGCCCACGCTGTCGATGACCTTCAGCGTCAACGACTCCCCCCTCTGCGGCCGGGAAGGCACCTACGTCACCTCGCGCCACGTCGGCGACCGCATCATGAAGGAAACGCTGTCGGACGTCGCCCTCCGCGTCGAGCAGCTGGGCCCCGACGAGTGGAAAGTCTCGGGCCGCGGCCTGCTGCACCTCGGGATCATGCTCGAGAACATGCGCCGCGAAGGCTTCGAGCTCCAGGTCTCCAAGCCCCACATGATCACCAAGAAGATCGACGGCGTCCTGATGGAGCCGGTCGAGATGGCGATGATCGACGTCCCGAACGAGTACGCCGGGTCGGTCATCCAGCTCTTCGGCGCCCGCAAGGGCTTCGTCGAGAAGATGGACCAGCGCAACGAGCGCACCCACTTCACCTTCCGCATCCCCGCCCGCGGGCTCGTCGGCCTGCAGTCGCGCCTCCTCTCCGCCACGCGCGGGCAGGCCGTCGTCCACACCTCGTTCGAAGGCTACGAGGAGTGGAAGGGCGACATCCCCGACCGCGTCGCCGGCGTGCTGATCGCGCAGGAGGCGGGCGAGGCGACGTCCTACGCCATGGACGCCCTCGACAGCCGCGGCTCGTTCTTCACTCCGGTGGGCACGAAAATCTACGGCGGGATGATCGTCGGCGAGCACAACAAGGAACGCGACCTGGTCATCAACGTCGCGAAGAAGAAGAAGCTCACCAACATGCGCGCGGCGAGCGCCGACGCCACGGTCGTGCTGGCCCAGCCGCGGATCTTCGGCCTCGAGGAAGCGCTCGAGTACATCAACGAGGACGAGCTGGTCGAGGTCACGCCCAAGTCGATCCGCATGCGCAAGAAGATCCTCAACGAGAACCTGCGCAAGCGGTCGTCGATCCGCGAGCTGGCCGAAGCCGAAGCCGACGCGGCCGAGTAGCCCGTTCGGAAGCTGCCCGGCACAATCCGAACGGTCAATCCTTCTCGAGGACGTTCCGGCAGGGCCAGCAGTTTCTCGTTTGGACCACTAACGCTCGAAACGCGGCGCGCTCGACCGTCCCCTCCCCGCCCAGGACCTCGTTGACTCTACTTCTCCAGGCCGCGTGCTCCGAGCGGCGATGGGAGCCACCCCACAGAGAGAGATCCCTTACATAGATTTCGACCGGCGATGCCTTCAGGAGATCGAAGGCGGGATGCGGCAGATCCACCCCTCGCCACCACCAGGCCACCATCAATTGCCGAGCGGCGTCACCCAGCGGCGGCGGTTCGGGGCCTTTCGGGGCGAGCCGCGAGCCGATGGCGGAGACGCGGACCAGGATCTGCCAGAACCGGGCGTCCTCGTCCGAAGCGGGCATGCCGTGGACCGCTTCGGCCGCTCGCCGCGCGGGCGGTTCCCAACGCTTCACCCCGGTTAGTCCGTAGGTTTCAGTCAACGCGAGCGCGGTCCAGGCGTTGGCCGTCGGGTCCTCCGGATAGAAGAGGCCGTCGTCGCGCTGCGCGGCCGCGATCCGGGCCAGCTCGAGGCCGATGAGATCGCCCATATGGACGCCGTCGATCTCGTCCTTAGACAGCTGCGACCAGCCGCCCGTCAACAGGGCGACCAGAGCGCGTCCACGATCCCCCGGGCGGGAGTTCCAGGAACCGTCGGCGTCGCGGAGCTTCAGCAAGGCGCGGACAGCGTCCATCCCCGGATCGGCCTGGGCCAGAACGGCCGCGAGCAGCGGGGCCATGCGGGCAGTAACGCGCCCGGCGGCGGAAGGTTCAGCCTGACAGAGAACTCTCGGACCGCGCCTGTTGTATGCCGTAATAGGACCCACTTATGATGCGACCTAATACGGCACAATATCTCCGTATATAGAGATAGAGAGACAAGGAGACCCAACCATGTTCCCCGTGAGCAAGGCGCCCCAGTACCTGGCCGAGACGCGCGCGGCGGTGGCGCGGCTGGAGGAATCGACGACGCCGGAGCAGTACGCCGCGCTGCGGGCGCGGGCGGAGCGGCTGGTGGGGGGGCTGTTCACGGTGGAGATCCTGCTGGAGGACGAGATCCAGGCGGAGATCGCGCTGCGGGAGAAGTTCGAGCCGGCGCGGGTGAAGCAGGCGATCTTGAACGTGGCGACCTGGCGGCTGATCGAGAGCCTGGCGGGCAAGTGGAGCGGAACGCCGGCGGCTCCGGTGGTCCGCGCGCGGGCGGTGATGGCCTAGAACGCTTCCCGGATGTCGAGGTCCGGGGTAGTCTCTAGGGATGATCCGACGCGGCCTGACGTGGGCGGCCCTGCTGCTGGCGGGCTGCGGGACGACGTTCCGGAGCGACCTGGGCTTCCTGAAGGGCCACACCGAGACGATCGTGCTCGGCGATCGGGAGCTGGACGCGCGGGTGGTCGTGTGCCCCGCCCTGCAGGGCCGGGTGATGACCTCCACCGCCACGGGCGACGGAGGGCTCTCGTACGGCTGGATCAACTACGAGGCGATCGCCTCCGGGGAGCTGAAGCCCCACATCAACGTCTACGGCGGCGAGGACCGCTTCTGGCTCGGGCCCGAAGGAGGACAATTCTCCCTCTTCTTCAAGAAGGGAGATCCGTTCGACCTCCCCCATTGGCAGACGCCCGCGGCCATCGACAGCGAGCCGTTCGAGGTCGTCAAGCAGGAGGCCGAAATCGTCCGGATGCGCAAGGACATGCGGATCGCCAACTACGCGGGCTTCGTGTTCCAGCTGCGCGTCGATCGCGACGTCCGCCTCGTGCGCGCCCGCCACGTCTGGCAGTATCTGCAGATGCCGGCCCCGGAGGAGGTCCGCCTCGTCGCCTACGAAACCCTCAATAAAGTCACGAACATCGGCGCCTCCGCCTGGACCTCCAAAGACGGACTCCTCTCCATCTGGATCCTCGGCATGTTCACCCCGACCCCCCGGAGCACCGTCGTCGTGCCGCTGCGCGACGGCCCCGGCCCCGCCGTCAACGACGCCTACTTCGGCAAGGTGCCCGCCGACCGCCTCTTTCTCCGGCCCGGCGTGGCGTTCTTCCGGGCCGACGGCCTCCACCGTTCCAAGATCGGCGTCCGGCCCGATCGCGCCCTGCCCACGCTCGGCAGCTGGGCTCCCGAGACCGGCGTCCTCACGATCGTCCAGTACACGCTGCCCGGCACCTCGGACTACGTGAACTCCATGTGGGAGCTTCAGAAGGCGCCGCTCGCGGGGGACGCGATCAACAGCTACAACGACGGCCCGCCCGCCCCGGGACAGCCGCCCCTCGGCCCCTTCTACGAGCTCGAGACGTCCTCCCCCGCCCTGGCGCTCGCGCCCTGGAAGTCCGCGACCCACGTCCACCGCACGATCCATCTCGAGGGGCCCCGCGCGGCCCTCGACGAGATCGCCCGCCGCCACCTCAACGCGAGCCTCGACGAGATCGAAGCGGCCCCCCTAACGGGCCGGTGACCAGAGGTCGTCCGCGCTCTCCAGGCCGTCCTCCCCCAGGCTCCGGATCTCGAAAAGCCGCCCCTCGCTCCCCGGCGCCACGAGCTGGAAGTCGCGGCCCCAGGCGTCGACGACCTTCTCCGCCAGGTAGCCGCCCGACGGCCAGAGACGGGGGTCGACGTACGACGGCCGCCGCCAGAGGTCGTCGATCCGCTCCGGCAGCCGAACCTGGTCGACGCGGAAGAGGTCGACCTGCCCCCGCAGCTGGGTGAGCAGCGCGCGGGTGGCCTTGATCCGGGCGGGCTCGACCTTGCCGCCGAGGTTGACGGCGACGATCGAGGCGACGAGGCCCAGAAGCAGGATCACCACGAGCATCTCGACGAGGGTGAATCCTTTTTTCATGATCGTTCAACGCGGGGGACGTCGGAGGGTTTGTCCCCTCTTGAACCGATCCGGCGCTTTCGGCTATGCTCGCACCCATGATGCTCCTCATTATGGTCCTGGTCATGCAGGACGACCCCTCGGTCGCGGCCCTGGAGACGTTCAAGGCGGATTACAAGTCGAAGGATCCGTCGGTCCGCGCGCAGGCGGTGACCGCCCTGTCGTCGACCCAGCACGACAAGGTCTACGCCCGGCTCGGCCAGCTGCTGACGGTCGACGACAAGGACGTCCGGATCGCGGCGGCCAAGGGCCTCGGCGGCTGCTCGGCCGAGAAGAAGACCAAGCCCCTGACCTACCTGCTCGGCGCGACCGCGCCGAACCTCAAGGAGCCGATGGTGCTGGCGGCGATCCTCGAGGCGCTGGGCAAGCTTCGCCAGGAGGCCGCCCTGCCGGAGGTCGAGAAGCACTACCGCTCCAAGCAGATCGTGGTCGCGCAGGCGGCGATCCAGGCGGCCGCCGACATCAAGTCCCCGCGCTCGGTGCCCGGCCTCATCAACCTCCTCAAGTGGCTCGACGACGCCGCCCAGGAAGCGCCTTCGCTCGACGGCGGCAGCAACGTCCCGGGCGTCGGCGGCGGCGGCGTGCAGGACCAGGGCGCCGTGGAGCGCCAGCGGACGCTCACCCCCGTCGTGAACAAGTCCCTCCAGGCGATCACCGGGTCGGCGATGAACGGCCGCCTGGCCTGGGAGAACTGGTTCCGCGAAACCGGCGGCCGCGTCAAGCCCCCGAAATAGCCCGCCGCCCCGCCCGCGCGATGTATAATGCATGGGCGTGGGCAAGCCTATTCTCTACTGCGGCGACTGCGGGAAGGTTCTCAAAGAAGAGGACTTCGACCGCCTTAAGGCCGGCTACCTCCAGAACAGCCCCTACTGCGTCGCCTGCTGCCCGAACGTCGTCCTCAGCACGCCGCCCGCGCCCAAGCAAGCCTCCCCCTTCCCGTCGTCCACCCGCGTCCGCGTCCTGCCGGCCTCGACGCCGGGCCGCTCCCTCCGGGCGGGCGCCAGCAACACGCTTCCCGCGACGTTCGCCGCCGCGATCGGCGGCGCCCTCGTCGTCGTCATGATCGCGCTGGCGTTCTCCTCCGCGAAGCCGGTGCCGCCGCCGCCCGAGCGGGCCCCCGTCGCGCGCGTCGCGGAGCCTGAACGAAAGCTGGAGCCCGAGACCCCGCCTCCCCCGCCCCGCCCGCGCCCGGTTCCCGTCCGGCCCGCGGAACCCGAGCCCCCGCCGCGCCCGGTCGAGGCCGCGGCCATGCTCGACCGCTATCTGGAGGACATCCGGGCGATCCGCGACAAGGACACCTCCTTCAAGCGGGCCGACGAGATCCGCTCGATGCTCCGGCGCGCCGCCGAGATCGCCGGCCCGCGCAAGGCGGAGGTCGTCGCCCTTCTCGACGACTACGAGAAGGCGCTCGCCGGCCCCCCGAAAGAGACGCCGGCGCCGCCGACCCCCGCCAAGCCGCTCGGCCAGGTCGCGAGCTTCACGCTGGTCGACGCGGACACCGAAAAGCCTGTGCCGGGCTTCGATCCGATCGTTTCCGAGGCGACCCTCGACCTCGGGAAGCTCAAGCTCAAGAAGATCGACTTCGCCATCCACACCTCGCCCAAGGAAGTCGGATCCGTCGAGACAGTCATCGACAAGAACCCGGCGCGGGGCGAGAACTCGTGGCCCTATTCGTTCACGAGCAACAGCGTCAAGGACGGCTTCACCGGCTGGACGCCGACGGCCGGCCGGCACACGCTCAAGTGCAGGATCTGGTCCGAGGGCGACCGCAAGGGCCAGGCCGGCCCCTGGGTGACGTTCAACTTCACGGTCGTCGACCCGCGCTAGGCCGAGCGCGCGCTCGGCCTACGAGCCGCGAGGCGAGTCGAAGGGTCAGCGGACCAGGATGTCGGGCCGCCCGCCGCACGACGGCCAGCCGCGCGTCGACGTCAGCGGCTCGCCGGACGAGAGGATCGTGTCTTCCGACTTCGTGCCGGCGATGGACGGGTTCCAGCCGACCAGCTGGTTCTTCACGACCTTCCGCGTCTCGGTCGGCGTGGCCTTGAACTCGCGGCCCTCGTAGCCGACCGGGCCGCCCTGGTGGTGGAGCTTCCACTCCTCGCCGAAGCCTTCGGCCCGATAGGCGTCGATGCCGGCGCCGAGGATGTCGCACCACCGACGTCCCACCGCCGTCGCCGCGTGCAGGGCGGCGTCGACGCGGCACACGGCGTCGTGGCGGCGCCGGAGGTCGGGCGAAAGCTTCCCGAAATGCGCGAGCCGCGTCATCGCGACCATGAGGCCGTGCTGGCGCGGGCAGAGGGCGACCATGAACGTCTTGCGCACGCGGGCGGCGGTCGGGATGGGATGTCGAAAGCGCGCGATCCGCTCGTCGGCGGCGACGAGGAGCACGGGCGCGAAGATCCCGTCCTTGCGCAGCCGCCCCGCGAGCTCGCCGGCGATCTCGTGCTCGCTCATCCCGCGCTTCGCCCAAGTCATGACGCCGCGGAGCGCCTCGGCACCCGCCTTCCCCAGCGCGCGGACGCGCTGGAGCTCGAGGGCGGTGAGCGGCGAGCGCAGGTCGGCGAAGGGGTCGTCGGGATGATCGTTCGCATAGTTCCCCTCGGGGGCGCTGGAGCGCTTCCACCAGGGCGTTTCGTGGATCTCCCAGCCCGGGAGCTCCTCGGCGGCCAGGCGGGGGCCTTCGATGTTGGTGGTGTAGGCGATCTTCTTCTTCGACGTCCAGAGCAGGCTCGCGATGCCGGTCGAGCTGGAAGAGTCGACGTGGACGTCCGCCCCGTCGGTGAGCCAGGCAATGTTGGTCCGCCGCCGCAGCCAGACGCCGTCGACGCCCCTCGCGCGGCACCAGGCCGCCAGCCGTTTTTCTTTCTCGTTCACGTTATCAGCCACAGAGTCACGGAGACACAGAGCAACCCCCTAAGGGGGGGACGCC
Source organism: Planctomycetota bacterium (assembly GCA_036383955.1). Lineage (GTDB taxonomy): Bacteria > Planctomycetota > MHYJ01 > MHYJ01 > JACPRB01 > JACQFK01. The sequence continues at coordinate 7,739 of DASVNH010000032.1, forward strand.
ACAAAGATACCGTCTCTGTGCCTCTGTGTCTCTGTGGCCAGTAACGTCAGACCAGAGACTTCGCGGCCGGGTAGAGCTTGCGGTAAGTCTTGTACGCCTGGTCGTAGGAGCGCTTCGGCTTCGTGACCGACGTCTCCTTGACCAAGGCGTCGCAGGCCGCCTCGACGCTCTTGAACGCCCCGATCCCCACTCCCGCCAGGATGGCCGACCCGTAGGCCGCTCCTTCGTCGCTCGTGTTCACGGTGATCACCGGAATCCCGAGCACGTCCGCGATGATCTGGCGCCAGACGGGGCTCTTCATGCCGCCGCCCGTCACCCGCACGCTCTTCGCCTTCATGATCTCCTGCGCGTCGCGCAGCGCGAAGGCCGTCCCTTCCATGACCGCCCGCACGAAGTGCCCCTTGCCGTGGTCCGGCGAGAGCCCCGCGAACATCCCCCGCACCGACGTGTCGGCGTAGGGCGTCCGCTCGCCCACCAGGTACGGCGCGAAATACAGGCCCTTCGAATCGTCCGCGATCGGCGCGTCCTCCACGCTCGAGCCGAGGACGTCGAGGATCCAGTTGAACGACCGCGTCCCCGTCAGCATGCAGCCCAGCTGCAGCCAGCGGTTCGGCACCGCGTGCGTGAAGGTGTGCACGCGCATCTCGGGGTCGACGACCGGCTTCTTGTGGCAGGCGAGGAGGACGTTCGACGTCCCCATGCTCGCCAGCGCCTGGCCGTCGCGCACCACGCCGAGCCCGACCGCCGCCGCCGCGTTGTCCGCCGCGCCGCCGACCACCGGCATGCCGTTGTAGTCCCCGACGACCTCCGTCGAGCCGCAGGGCTCGGGGAAGAGCTTCGGGTCGATGCCGACTTTCTTGAGGACGTCGACGGCCCACTTCCCTTTCGCGATGTCCCACGCGAGCATGCCCGAGGCGTCGGAGACCTCGTGGCGGAGCTTTTTCGTGAGCACGTAGCGGACGTAGTCCTTGCAGAGCACGACGGCGTCGCCGAGCCGCTTCCAGTTCTTCTTGCGCCAGAGGAGGTGCGGCAGCGTGAAGCCGGCGAAGGCGAGGTTGCCGACGGTGCGGCGCAGCAGCGGCTTCCCGCACTTCTTGATGATCTCGGCGCACTCTTTTTCCGCGCGGCCGTCGCACCAGAGGATGGCGGGGTCGCCCGTGCCCAGGCAGACCTCCGAGTGCATCATGCCGTCCATGCCCAGGGCGTCGGCCGGCCCGAGCTCGCGGAGGATGTCGTCCACCGCGTGCACCCAGTCCTGGGGATCGTGCTCGGCGCGGTTGCCCTCGGCGCGGAGCGGGTACTCCTTCCGGACCGACTTGAGGACCTGGCCGTCGGGGAAGGAGACCAGGACCCCCTTGGCCCCGGAGGTTCCGATGTCGATGCCGATGACGTTCATGTGTTAACGTTCCAATCCGATTCCAACGTTAACACTTCTTAGCCGCGCAGCCCCGCCATCAGGTCGAAGAGCAGCTGGTCGAGCTTCTCGTAGCCGGAGCCCTTCTCGGCGATCTTGTCGTAGTCGAAGGACTCGGCCATGAGCTTCTTGTGCCCGGCGGCGGAGTACTTCTCGAGCGCGACCTTCTGGCCCTGGTTGATGAGGCCCTGGATCTCCTTGTCCTTGGCGAAGATCCTGGCCTTGTGGGCGAGGATCTTGTAGCTGCGCATGCAGCCCCTGGCGAAGTCCCAGACGCCGTCCATGTCCTCGGTGCGGTAGGCGTGGGCGTCGATGTGCTTCGGGCCCTCGTAGCCGCTCTCCTCGAGCAGCTTGACCAGGAAGAAGGAGCCCTTGTAGTCCTCGGAGGCGAAGCGGTGGTCCTGGTCGAAGCGGCCGATCTTCTGGCCGTTCAGGTCGATGTGGAAGAGCTTCTTGTGCTCGATCGACTGCGCGATCACGTGGTAGAAGTTCAGGCCCGCCATCGTCTCGTGGCCGACCTCCGGGTTCACGCCGACCATCTCGGGATGGTCGAGCGTCGCGATGAAGCCCAGGCAGTTGCCCGTCGTCGCGAGGTAGATGTCGCCGCGCGGCTCGTTGGGCTTGGCCTCGAGGGCGAACTTGACGTCGTACTTCTTGTCCTTGCAGTAGGACGTCAGGTAGTTGAACGCCTCGCGGTAGCGCTTGATGGCCTCCATGGCGTCCTTGGCGACGTCCGTCTCCGAGCCCTCGCGGCCGCCCCAGAAGACCGCGATCTTGGCGCCGAAGCGGCCGACCGACATGTCGAGCGAGCGCACCGTCTTCTGGATCGCGAGCCGGCGGATCGTCGGGTCGGGGTTCGTGAACGCGCCGTCCCGGAAGACCGGGTGGCTGAAGAGGTTCGTCGTGCCCATGGCGACGACCATGTCGTTGTCCTTGAGCGCCTTCTCGAAGTCCTTCACGCGCTGCTCCGCGTCGGGCGCGCCGATCGGGACCAGGTCGTTGTCGTGCAGCGTGACGCCGTACGCGCCCAGCGAAGCCAGCTTCTCGACGATCTGGGGCGCCGAGATGTGCGGACGGACGACCGGGCCGAACGGGTCGGCGCCGCGGTTGCCGACGGTCCACAGGCCGAACGTGAACTTGTCTTTCTTCGTGGGCGCGAAGGGGTCCGCCATGGTCGACCTCTCTTTAGTTACGAACGTTAAGAAACAGGTCCCGAAGTATATGTCTTACCTTTCGGCCAGGCAAGCGGCGTAGACTTCCTTCATCGCCGCGGCCTGGCGGCGGATGTCGTACAGCCGCAGCGCCTTCTCCCGGCCCGCGACCCCCATCGCCGCGCACGCGGCGCGGTCGGCGGCGAGGCGCTCGACGGCCTTCGCGATATTCTCCGGCGTGTCGTCGATCACCAGGCCCGTGCGGCCGTCCTCCACGATCTCCGGGATCATCCCGCGCCGCGCCCCGATGACCGCCTTCCCCATGCACATCGCCTCGCGGATCGCCCGGCAGGTCCCGTCCGATCCGGGCACCAGGAACAGCAGGGCGTCGAAGCTCGCCAGCGTGTCGAGGAACTTGTCGCCGAGGTAGCCGGTGAAGGTGACGTTCGACAGCCCGAGCTTCCGCGCGGGCTCGACGGCGACTTCCTCCATGTGCGTCCCGCGGCCGACGATGAGCACGCGGAGGTCGGGGACCCGGGCGAGCTGGATGCCCTGAAGGAGGACGTCGAAGCGCCGGTGCCGCTGCATGCGGGCGACGACGCCGACGGTGAAGCCCTGGCGGGGGACGTCGCGGGGCGCGAACTTCTCGAGCCGCATGGCGGGGTCGATGAGGACGGCGCGCGGCTCGCGGACGTAGCTGACGTAGCGGTCGGTGAGGCGCTTGAGGAGGTAGCCGGCGCCGAGGCCGTCGAGGGGCACGCCCTTGTGGTTGGTGCGGACGACCTTGATGCCGCCGACTTTCCGCGCGGCGCGGCCGCCGACGAAGTGGTCGTGGGAGAAGTGGACGTGGAGGAGGTCGTAGCCCTTGAGGGCGGCGGCGACGCGGGGGATGTCGCCGATCGCCGAGAACAGCGAGCGCCGCAGCCCGGCGACGTGGAGAGGGACGAGGCCGCGTTCCCTGGCGCGGGCGGGGAGCGAGCCCGAGGCGTCGGGCGGCGCTTCCATGCAGGCGAGGTCGGCCTGGACGCCCAGCGCGCGGAGTTCCTGGCAGAGGTCGAGCGTCGGCTCGGCCGGGCCGGTCCATTTCCAGTCGCCGAAGAGGTGCAGCACGCGCATGAGGATCGGGCGATTATAAAGGCTTGATCCCCCCTAGGGGAGCCTTTAGACTTGGCCTTCCCCAAACAGCACGGTGGCGTACCCAAGTGGCCTAAGGGGACGGTTTGCAAATCCCCTTGAGGGGTGGCAGACAGAGAAGTCCGGAAAAGTCGAAAATGGCCCTGGAGGCCTCTAAATGGCCTCCAGGGCCTGTTTTATTGATTTGACACTCCAGCCCTACCGGATCCGCCAAAAGCCTCGAAATGCCTTCCGGATCGTACAAGGATCGTACAAGCTTTTCTCCGTTGAGCGCCGCCTCTGGAATCCCCGGTAGATCGGCCATCCGAGAGAGCCGACTGCGGCATGACCAGCCAGCCGCGGCAGCAGGCGCCAGCCGGGGCCCGAGCCGGAGGCCCGGGCGGCTTGGCGGGGCAGCCTTGCGGCAGGCGGCGATCGTCATTTATCTAGCCATCGTCGGTAGTAGGTCCACGCTCGAGATTGGATAGGCTCCCCAAAGCACGGTCATGGAGTTGCCGCACTTCCGAGGCACGTACCTGAGAGATGTCTTTGCTTCGACTGCGCGAATCACCTCCCGCACAGTAGGTGTGGTCGAACTGAGCGTGATGGAAGTACCTCTTTCCTCTAAGCCCCGAAGCTCGATGGACACTACATTTGGTTCAAGTTCCTCAGCCAAGACTGAAAGGGGCAGCGTACGCTTGGAAAGAGGGCCCAGCCGTGTTGTGTCCTCATACTTCATCGGCAGTGCTGCGGCGATGGCAATCACACAGCTCACCACCACCGCGCGGACAGCAAAGCCATGGAGAAAGTTATGTCGAAGGGATCTCTGTCTCTCGCGCCACACCAATAGGGGAATCCATACGATCGACCCTAGAACGATGACCTCAACGATGGGCGCCAGGCTAAAGAAGCAACCCCAAGCCAAAGCTCCAAGTCCATCTAGTAGCAGGGTGAGGGGGCTAGTTGTGGCCTTCACGGTTGACCGAGCTTCAACAGCAGTTGACATCCCTATAGGCCCTTACATCATTCTACCCCCATGTTCCCCTAGTCGCCGATCTGCGGCAGCTGCTTCAACGCGCCCCAGCCGCCCTGCATCAAGGAGTGCGTCCCCTCCCCCCGGCGTCAGGAGGGGCCCGATCCTACGGCCCAAGGACGCCAGGTCAGCCCTCCACACGGCAGCGGGCGCCAGCCGGGGCCCGAGCCGGAGGCTTGGGCGAGATCGCTGCAGCTAGCCTTAAGTACATCAGTAACTTTGACGCGAAATATCACCAGAGCGGAGAGTTAGAATAGAAAGTGCATGGGCCAGGAGATCCTCGACGCCTTCGCCCGCTTCCGCCGCCGCCACGCCTGGATGCGGGGCTGGGACGTCTTCCTCGACGCGGCGTTCGTCATGACCGTGACGTCCGCCGCACTCGTCCTCGTGGACCGCCTGGCCTCCGAGCTGGGCCTCGCCTCGCCTAGGCTGTCGACGCGCGAAGTGATCCTGGGCCTCGGCGCGGGCATCCTCGCCTTGGCGGTCGGGGTGGCTGCGGCCGCCGCCGTTGTACACCCAGTGTCGCCTGCCCGCCTCGCACGCGAGATCGACCGCGCGGGCGGAGGCGAGGAGCGCTTCCTGTCGGCCCTGGAGGTCGCCGCCGCCGGCGCCGGCGGCGCGTTCGCTCCAGCGCTCTGCCGCGACGCCCTCCGGATCGCGGACGCGGCGGCGCCGTCGCGCGTCGTGCCCCGTCCGCCTGTGGGGCACCGCTGGGCCATCCTGCTCTCGCTCGCCGCAGCGGGCGTCCTCTACGCCGTGCCCGCCCGCGAGTTCGCCGCGCCGATCGCGGGCTTCGAGGTGTCGCACATCCGCGGCCCCGCGCCGCTGGAAGTCGGGTTCGAAGACGCGTCCATCGGCGCGATCCGCCTGTTCCACTGGAGCTTCGGCGACGGCGCCGAGGCGGAAGGGGAGGATGTCGCCCACGTGTACGACGCCCCGGGCCGCTACCGTGCGCGGCTGCGCGTCGAGGGGCCGGGCGGCGCGTCCGAGAAGGAGGTCGAGATCGACGTCCTTCCGGCGGATGCAGCCTTCGCGGATTTCACGGGAGAGCCGCGGAAGGGCCATGATAGCGTGGCGGTCCGTTTCCAGAACCTCTCGAGGAACGGGAAGACGTTCGAGTGGGACTTCGGCGACGGCGCCGTATCCTCGGATCGCGAGCCGGCCCACCTCTACGAGGGCCCCGGTCTCTACACCGTGAAGCTGCGCGTGACCAACGACCTGGGAGAAGATCTGAAGGTCCGCGAGAACTACGTCAAGGTGGCTAATCCGCTGGAGCCGCTGGCGGAATTCCGGGCCACGCCGCGCGAAGGCGAAGCGCCGCTCGAAGTCGCCTTCAAAGACCAGTCTACAGGCGCGCTGACCGACTGGAACTGGGATCTCGGCGACCTGCTCGCTGGCGAGGGGCGGATCAGCCGGGAACGGAACCCGGTCTACGTCTACCGCGTGCCCGGACGCTACACTGTGCGCCTTCGCGTCAAAGGACCCCATGGCGAGGACGAGATCGAGAAGACTCGCTACATCCACGTCCGCGAGGAGGGAAACCGGGCGAAGCCCCAATCGCCGATGAAACCTCCGCCGCGTCCGCTTTCCGGGAATGAACCAAAACCCAATGAGAAACATCAACCCAAAATCCGGTACATGCCGGCGGTACTTCCGCATCCAGACCACCCCAAGGAATTGGTCGAAAAGCCGATAGAGGTCTCCCCTCCCCCATTACCCGGCACTTTAGGCGGCCAAGATCCAAAGGCACCAGATCCCGTCCTTCCAGAGTACCGCCGCGCTGTGGAGGATTCTATCGAGCGCGAACGCATCCCGCCTGCCCTGCGCGAGACTCTGAGGCGGTACTTCGAGGGTCTTTGGTCGAAATGATCGCACTCGGCCAGACCGCGTGAGTCGCCTGACGTACCTTCCCGCGCTCTCCGGCCCCCAATGCGCTGGCAGCAACGAGCTTAGTCCCCTCTGCAACACCCCAGGCATCCTGCCCAGCCAGCCCCGCAGCAGCGGGCGCCAGCTGGTGCCCGAGCCGGAGGGCCGGGTGGGGAGGCCGGCAGGGGTTTCAGGATAGAATTAGGAAGGAATACCCCGAGACGTAAGCAACCGCGAAGTTGTTCAAAACGCTTCGATCTCCTTGGTCGAGCAGGCCGGACCTTGAGGGGGCGTCTCAGGAAAGGAGGCGGTAGTGAGAGCGCATCTTGGTGTCTTGGTAGCGATCTCTTTATCTTCCTGCACGGGGGGAGTCACTGAAAGGCATGTGTATAGGGATCGCTCTAGCCTCACCGTTGTTCCACTTCCCGACACCGACGGAGCTCGCTCAATCAACGTTGTGCAAGGCGGCAGGACGGTGCTCCAGTTTCATTGGCGACATGATCCAGTACTTCTGTTTCATGAGCGCACGGACGACGAAAGGGTCGAGGAGTTACTAGTAAGTGTCCCCAACGAAGCGCTCGACCGCACCCCACCTTTTACCTTAGAGCGGATGGAGATGTTCTACACGGAGTGGGGGGCTGTGTCTCGCCCATTTGCAGCGTGGAGTGTCCACGGAACTATCTCCGTCACAGAAGTGGAAAGGGACCACATCAGGGTAACCCTCGACATTCAGGTGAGAAGTGCAATGGGGGGCTCTAGAAGCCTCCAAGGACACCACACGCTGCTGAAGCCCAAGGACTAAGCCCCCCGAGCCAGAGGCCCGGGCGGGTTGGTTGGGCGGGGCTGCTGAAGCAGAGTTGTCCGCAAGTCTGGGTTTCATGGCTCACCGAGCAACGAGCTTCTCGTAGAATGGGTTCATGCTCCTACTTCTCCTTGCGAGCATTCAAGCCGGTGACCTTGAGACTCTCCTCCTCCGCCTCAAATCTGGAGCAGCCGGTGAGCGAATCGCCGCCGCGAAGGAACTAGAGAATCTTGTTTGGCGGCCACCCGAGGGCCGTCCGTTTTCAGATAAGCCCGTAGACCGACCGACCCCGCCTCCTAAACTCGCACCCCCAGACTATGATCGAGCTGTCGCCGCGCTTGGGGAGTCGGCCAACGATGTAGACGCGAAGGTCCGCGAAGCAGCTGCTGAAGCCCTTGCTGGGGTATACGGGGACCGGCCCGCCGTCAAGGCCTCGCTCGTACGTGCGCTCGAGTCCAAGGATCCGACCGTAGCATGGTACGTCCATCAGTCGTTCCTCTACGTTCGGCCCACCTTTGAAGACGTGTGGCCCGCGCTTCGGGTATTCCTCGATGTCCCCGACGAAACCGGGCGCTTGGCGGCGAGGAGCACCCTCGCGTTGTACGGGCCGGCAGCGCGTGCGGCGGTTCCCGACCTGCTTCGACAAGCCGAGGTCGCGGCGTGGTCCCTCGGCCGCATCGGTGTCGATCACGAGCAGGCCAAGAAACTGTCGGGCCTCGACATCCCCCGATCCTTCAACGTCTTTGTCGTCCTCTTGCCTCATCCAGACGTCGCCGCCGACTACCTCGGGAAAAGCCCCAAGATTCTCGAGCGCGCTATGCTGGAGCCCGAGGCGCTTTTCCGAGTCCTGGAAGGCGTTGATACCCCACTTAGAGCGTTGCTCCTAAACCGTTCCGATCTCCCGCCGATCTTTCTTGCATGGTCGCGCGAGCCACGCTTCCGCACTTCCCTCGTTGAGCGTGCGGCAAAGGCCATCGGACATCCTAAGGCACTACTCGCGGCGTGTGCCAGGGCCTGCGGAGAGCCAGCGCAGCAGACGATCAAGATTGGAGAGTTTCGGCCGAGATCCGCCCACCCTGACACTGACGAGACGCGGATGAGCAAGGAGAGCGGTCACTTGGATGGCTACACGGCGGTGCTGATCACCGGCCGCCTGAGGATGACCGACGGCACGCCGTCCGCTGAGCCACGCTTCTTCAATGAGAACGACCGTATGCTGATGGGAATCAAAAGGGATGAGCCCGGTCCTTTGCGCTACGACCCTACAACGGGCAGATTCATCTTCTTCACCAAGGTTTTCGCGGCCTACGCGACGGGCAAAGAGGGGGACCTCGGACCATACCAGACCGGTAGTGCCCAGGTCCGGGTTGAGGCACCTGGCGCCAAGCCACTGGTGGTTCGCTTTTACGACGAAATGCCGGACGTCGAAATCACGCTCTCCCCTGCCACGAAGTAGCACTCCTTCCACCCTTGACTGAATTAGCCAGCCCCGCGCAGCGGGCGCCAGCCGGGGCCGGGCCGGAGGGCCGGGCGGGTGGCTGGGAGTGGGTGGGAGTGAATACCGCGGATTCCTTCTCGACCTCTACATCAGCAGCCTCCCCGCGTTCTTGGGACAGCTATACTAAACTCATTAATGGACACCCCTAGGCAAAGCTTCGCTGTGCCACTTGTCCTTATTGTCCTTGCCGGCTTGCTGATTGGCATGGTGATTATCGGCTTAGTGCCTTTAGTAGATTGCCCGTCCTGTAAGCCAGAACCGCTTATCAACGCCTACCTCGGCGACTGCGTTGAATGCGACAAGCGAAGAAACGTCACTTTCTGGAAACGTTGGCGCCTTTCCAGGACGGCCAAAATCGATCCCCCGTACTACCACCAATGACCGCCAATAAATCTCGGTAAGCAGCCAGGCCAGCCATCCCCGGAACCGCGGGCGCCAGCCGGGGCCCGAGCCACAGGCTTAGGCGGGGTGGCGGAGCGGGCTTAAGGCCACAGAGGCAATCCTGCCGCATTTGCGTTAACGGACAGCGCGCCCTTCGGGACCGCTATACTCGAGGTGAAGGGAAAACCTATGCTTCTGTGTTTTGGCATCTTGGCGCTCCTTCGGCAGGAGATGCCTGAAACGACACTGAAGAGGATCGTGGAACGGCTAGAAACGGCGAAGACTATACGAGTAAAGTTCTCATGCGAGATCTCGCTACCCCCGGAGTTACCCGGGCCCATTCGTAGCGCTAAGGGAGAGTTACTCCTTCAGGATGGAAACAAGGTACGGCTCTCCATCGATCAGGATCCTATAGAGGTACCCCCAAAGCCTCTCCTTTGCGTCTCAGACGGTCTCAAGACTATGGATGCGCGTGGCTTTTCAAGGTCCAAGGATCCGGCAAAGAGTCTTCATGATTGCTTCCGGGGATTCTTGCCGCACCTAGGGATCCTTTCCGGAAGGATAGCCTTGGACCTACCTCAAGCAGCGGAAGGCGAGCCACACTTTGCAAAGGGCTTCGCACCTTTGAATGTTAAATCAGGCGAGGCCGAGGATGGGACGAAGGTGCTTACGTACAATGTGGACGGGACGCTAATCAAGCTTTGGTACGATCCGAAAGATCTCAGGATCCTCAAGCGGCAACTCATCTTCGATAAAGGTTCGCTGCTCAAGGATCTGACCGAGATATATGAGTCCTTCGATTTGAATCTCGGCCTTCCCAAGGACGCCTTCCAGCTGCCCGCAAGGAGGTAATCGAAGCACTCCAGCCATTCCCGCCGCGGCGGGCGCCAGGCGGGGTACGGGCCGGAGGCGCGGGTGGCTTGGCTGGGGCGAACTCGGGGCGGCGGCTACGGAGGCCTCGCTCCGAACTCAGAAGCGCACCAGAAATAGGGGCGTTCCCCTTACTTGCCAGGGAGCGCTGCGACATCCCACACCAAAGCCGTCGTGTCCGTACTTCCGGAAAGAAGCCGTTTCCCGTCCCGAGTAAACGCGATCGCTGAGATGCCGTCGATGTGCGCAAGCATCGACCCGAGTTCCTTCCCGGAATGGATGTCCCAGAACCGGATCCTGCCATCTCCGCAACCCGCGGCGAGGAGTTTCCCGTTGGGCGAAATGGCAAGCGATTCGGCACTCGTTTCCGGAAGCTTGAAGATCTTTACTTCCCGACCGGAAGGGGCATCCCACAGGCGGATCGCTCGTTCGTCCCCGCCGGCCGCCAGAAGGTTCTCCGCGGGAGAGAATGCCAAGCTTCGGACGAACTCTACGTGACCAATAAGCTTTGCGATCTGTTTTCCCGACGCGATGTCCAACACCAGCACAGACTTGTCCTTGCCCGGCGCGGCCACGTATCTGCCGTCCGACGAGAACGGGACAGGACAAATCCACTCGCCGATCCCCGATAGCGTATGCAGCGTCCGGCCCGTCGCCAGATCCCAAAGGCGCAGAGTCTCGTCGTATCCGATTGAGGCCAGCGTCTTTCCATCCGGAGAGAATGTCGCGGCATGGACTCCGTGCTTGTGCCCTTCGAGTTTCTCCAGTTCCGCGCCTGTTTCCCCATCCAGGAGATGGATCTCCGAGCTGCCCGTCCCTACGGCCAATCGCTTTCCATCCGAAGAAAACGTCACCGAGGAGATGCGCCCCTGGTCGCCGGCAACGACGCGCAGTTGACGGCCGCTCGCGACGTCCCAGAAACGAAGAGTTTGATCTTCGCTTCCCGAAACTGCCCTAGTTCCGTCCGGAGAAAGCGCGAGGCCTCGGAGCCAGTGGCCATGGCCGG
>DASVNH010000033.1:0-11249 GCA_036383955.1 Planctomycetota bacterium
AGCCCGTAGTGCGCGCCGATCGCGAGCGTGTGGTCCTCGAGCCGGCGGTCGAGGGGATCCGACACCCTCCGCGTGCCCTCGCGGAGTCCTTCGCGCCGCTCGAACTCATAGCCCGTCGTGAAGAGCCAGCCGCCTTCGTAGAGGGTTTCCCCGTCCAGGACGTCGAGGGACCCTTCCTGAGATGCCGTGATCAAGGCCAAGAGAAGCGTGCTCATGCGTCCTCGCTGGGTCAGAAGAGAGAAGGAAAACGAAACCGACCCGCCGAGAGCGCTACTGGCGGAGGACGACCGTGCGGAGGCGGGAGAGCGGAAGGGAGCCGGGCGGACCCAGGGTTCTAGCCAGGGGCTTCGGATCCTCGTGGGCCAGGACCGGGATTGAGGCCGGGAGATCCGCGACAAGACCGCCCTCCAGGGGAGCGAGGGAGGGAAGCGCCGAGGGCCCCGGCTGGACGACCTTCGCGCCGAACGCCAGGGGAACGTCGTGGCACTGGTCGTCGGGGCATTCCTCCGGGAGCTCCTTCGGGCACGGTTGGCCGCGGTCCTCGGGGCACGCGGACTTGCAGCAGAGCTCTTGGAAGGCCTCGACGGCAATCTTGCCGTCGCGATGGAAACAGAGCATGAAGTCCGAGGGAGCCGCGCCGAGGGGGGCGAGTGCCAGGAAGGCTAAGACGGCCGCCAGTTTCTTACGCATGACCCGGCATGAGTATATACGGACGCGAGGCCTCGTTCATTCAACGGAGTGGGCGCCTTCGGCGGGATTCCGGGGCGATGGCAGCGGACGCGTGCTCGTTCGACGAGATCGTGCCCGAGGCTGGGACCCGAAGCGCTGGATGGGGCCGCATCACGAGCGGACCGTGGCCGCCCTGATCTTCGACGGCAGCCGCGTCTACATCCGCGGCGAACTGTACCGCGTCGGGAGGAAGTGAGGCATCCCTCGCGCCGTGCGTGTGCCGACTCCCGACGTCAGCGCGGCCGCGGGCCGTAGACAGGAGCGGGCTTGCCGACTTCCACGCAGCCCAGGTCCGGCGCCTTGCCCGCGAAGCCGTCGTTGAGGCCGGGCAGCGGAATCCCCGCGTCGACCGCCTTCGAGTCCGGCCGGATCCGCAGGTCCACCTTGGCCGGATCCGCCGTCTTCAGGGGCCCGGGAGGCAGGGTGGGATCGACGAAGACGTTCCAGTCGAGCGCGACGTCGTGGGCGCCCGCCCCCGTGTCCTCGGTGAAGGACGCGGGGTCGGCGTAGCGGACGTTGTTCAGCTTCACGAAGTTCGCGGCGCTCGGCCGGTTCCAGCCGGTGTAGTCCATGTCCAGGCGCCCGGCCTGCGTGCTCAGCGCGTAGCCGCCGCGCTCGCCGTCGACCCCCAGCAGCAGGTTGTTCCGGAAGGTGGCGTTGTGGAAGCCGCCGCCGTAGAACGCCTCCACCGACGACGCGCAGGTGTTGTGGGCGATGATGACGCCCGACGGATCGACGTGCAGCTTGAACGGCTTGTTCGTCGTGTTGTACATCGCGTTGTTCAGGAAGTAGCCGGGCCCGCCGTAGATCGGCTGGAAGCTCAGCGTGCTGAACGTGTTCACCAGCCGGTTGCGGAACACCCGGATGTTGTGCCAGGTGTAGTCGCATTCCACCCCGTCGTCCGTGCACTGCAGGAAGTCGTTGCCGTAGATGTCGACCGACACCCCCCGCGGCTCGACGCCGCCCTTGTCCCCGCCGCCCGCGAGGCTGATGCCGTCCCAGTGGTTCTCGATCCGGTTGTGGCGGATCACGTGGCCCGGGCCGCCGACGATGATGCCGTAGGAGGACTCCTTGCGGCCCTTGCTCCAGTCCGCGGGGCCGGAGATCACGTTGTCTTCCACCAGCCAGTCCCGGCTCGCGCTTCCTTCGGTGAAGCTGCCGACGACCCCGGCGTAGCCGTAGCCGGAGAGCCTGCAGCGTCGGAGCACCAGGCCTTCCACGCCGGCGGCCTCCAGCGCGTGCCTCCCGTTCTGGAACGACATCTCCTCGAAGTGGAGATGCTTCAGCCGGCTCACCGTGAGGGCGGCCTTGGCTCCCTTCGCGTCGATGATCGTCTTGTCCGCCCCCGCGCCGCGCCAGACGATGGGCTTGCCGGGCTCGCCGCTCTTCGTCAGGCGCGTCTTGTCCGCGGAGTAGTCCCCGGGCGCCAGCAGGAGCAGGTCCCCGGGCAGCGCCGCGCGATCGGCGGCGAGGATCCCGCGCAACGGGTCCGCTTCCGTGCCCGTCCCGCCGCCCGCCCCGGGCGCCACGTGGAGTCGACGTCCCCCCTCGAACGCGCGCGGCTCCGCGCGCGTGCGCGCCGCCACCGTCTCCTTGGCCTGGCCGCCGTCCGGATCCGCCAGGCTCAGCTCGATCTCGTACGCCGTGTCCGGCTCCAGGTCGAACAGGCTGCCCGCGAGGAGATTGCCGGGATCCTGCTCGTACGTCGGGTTCGGCCCGGGCTCGCAGCGCAGGAACGGAAAGCCCCGCTTCCATTCGCCCTGGCCCTTCCGGCGGTAGCGGACCTCGACCGCGCAGTCGAGGTCGACGTCCCCCTGGATCTGCCACTCGAGGCCGAGGCTGGTCAGCGTCGGAGGCTCGACCACGATCTTCCCCGGGACGGCGGCGCGGTCCGACGTCCCCAGCTCGCGGAGGACGTCCTTCGCCAGCAGGCTCAGCTCGAGGGGCTTGCCGTTGGGCGTGTGGGGATAGAAGCCGATCGGATGCGTGAAGGGGCGCGCGTCGTCCAGGTAGCGGCGGACGATCTCGACGTCCTCCGCCGATCGCGCGCAGCGGCGGAGCGCCATCAGCGCGTTGCCGGCCACGCGCGGATCCTCCTTCTGCCCGAGGATCGCGCGGAGCCGCTCGGCCGCCTCCTTGGATCCGTTCACGCCGAGAAGCCAGCACATCTTGGACCGGCGCCGTTCGTCCGCCTTGCTCCAGCGCTCGCCGATGAGCTTCGCGACGGCGGCGCCGTCGGCGCCGCGGAAGGCCCGCGCCCAGGCGTAGTCCGCCGCTTCGCCCCCGGTGGCCGCGCCGTCGAGGGCCTCCGCCAGCGCGGCGGCGTCGCCGGACTGGGCCTTCCGCACGGTCTCGCCGACCGCCTCCTGGAGCCGAGGTTCGAGCCGGGGCATCAGGAGCGGGATGAGCCAGATCAGGTGCTTCACGGCGTTCTCCTCCGGCGGCATGAAATATTAGCGCCAAGTTCAAGAGGGTGAGGGGGCTTCCGCTTCGGGGCGCGCTTTCCTACCATGAGGGGCGTGACGATCGTCGTCTTCCTCCTGGTCGCCGTTTTCCTGCTGGCGCTGAACGCCTTCTTCGTCCTCGCGGAGTTCGCCTCCGTCAAGACACGGCCGTCCCGGACGGAGGAGCTGATCTCCCAGGGAGACCCGCGGGCCCCGGTCGTGAAGCACGTACAGGATCACCTGGACGAGTACCTGTCCGTCTGCCAGGTGGGGATCACGTTCGCCTCGATCGGCCTGGGCTTCGTCGGCGAGCCCGCGTTCGCCGACCTCATCATGCGCGCGTGGGGAGTCGATACGACCACCGCGCACACCGTGGCCGTCACGGCGGGATACATCATCGTGTCCTCGCTCCACATCGTCTTCGGGGAGCTCCTCCCCAAGTCGCTCGCCATCCGGAAACCCGAGAGGTCGGCCCTCCTGACCGCCCGGCCCCTCCGCCTGTTCCGCCGGCTGTTCTGGCTTCCCCTGAAGGTCCTGAACGGCGTCACGATCGGGATCCTGCGGCTCTTCGGGATGTCGCGCCAAGTCGAGGAGCCCGAGCACAGCGAGGAGGAGCTGCGGATCATCCTCGCCGACACCCAGGAGACGGGAGGGCTGTCCTTCGAGCGCCTCCTCCTCTTGGAGAACATCTTCGACCTGCGCGAGCTGCGGGTCCGCGACGTCATGCGCCCCCGCTCGGCCGTCCGCGCGCTCCGGATCGACGCGCCGTGGCCGGAGAACCAGCAGATCATCCGGGAGTCTCGCTTCTCTCGATTCCCATTGCTGGACGCGGGCCACGACCTTCCCGTCGGCGTGGTCCACGTCAAGGACCTCTACTACGAAGGGACGGATCCGCCGGATCTGACGAAGCTCGCGCGGCCGTGCCTGACGACGCCCGAATCGACGCGGCTCGAGTCGCTCCTCAGCGACCTCCGACGCCACCGGGGCCACCTCGTCCTCGTGAAGAACGAGGAGGGGAAGTGGACGGGCGCCCTGTCCCTGGAGGACGTCCTCGAAGAGCTGGTCGGCTCGATCGAAGACGAATTCGAGACCGAGCCTCGGACGTTCGTGTCCGACGCTTTGTCCCCGGAGCGGGTGGTCCTGGGCGTCGAAGGGTCCAGCCTGGAAGAGGCGATCGGGCAGACGTTCGGGAAGCTGGGCGATCTCGGCCTTCCGGTGCCGAAGGACGTCGCCGTGAAGGCGGTCCTCGAGCGGGAGCGCGCGATGAGCACGTACCTGGGAGGCGAGCTCGCGATCCCGCACGCGCGCCTCGAAGGGCTGGATCGCCCGGTTCTGTTCTTCGCGCGGTCCCAGGAGGGGATTCCGGTGCGGGGCCGGTCCGAGAAGGCGCGGCTGCTGTTCATCCTCCTCACGCCCGCGGGGTCGCCGCGGGCCCAGGTCCGGCTCCTGGCCCGGATCGCGGGGCTCGTCCAGAGCGAGTATGTCAACGACCGGTTGAGGACGGCGGGTCGCGTGGAGGACGTCGTGGAGGCGATCCGTGCGGCGGAAGCGATCGCCGTGTAAGCTACCCGCGCCCCGACCCGCGGGTAAGGGAAAGGGTTCGAACATTTTTCATATGGGAGGAACAGGAATGCGCAATCTCGTGATCGTGGCGGCGGTGGCCGTCGTGGCGGCGTGCTCGGTGGCGGCCCTGTCGGCGTCGCCGGCGGCGTCGTCCATCGCGGCGGAGGATGTCGAGAAGATCCTCAACCAGGCCGAGTCCCAGGCGAAGAAGGAGCCGTCGCTCCTGCGCGTGAGCGCGGACGGCAAGAAGCAGCCCACCCGGATGCACATCGTGGTGGTCGACCGCGGCGGCCGGGTGATCGGCCAGCGCTCGATGCCCGACGCCTGGGTCGGCTCGATCAGCATCGCGCGGGCGAAGGCCTACACGGCCCTGGCCTTCTCGAGCGACGAGAACGCGTTGACGACCCGCAGCATCTACCCGCTCACGCAGCCGGGCGGACCGCTGTGGAACATCGGCAACTCGAACGTGAACGAAGGCGGCCTGATCGAGTTCCCGGGCGGCATGCCCCTCTACAAGGACGGCAAGCTGGTCGGCGGCATCGGCGTGAGCGGCGACGGCGTCGAAGAGGACGAGAACGTGGCCGAGGCGGGCACGAAGGGCTTCGACGCCCCGAAGGCCATCCGCGTCGACACCGTCACCAACAACGGCGTCCCCTACACCAAGTAGCTTTTATCCGGGCCGGCTCGGTTCGACTCCGGGCCGGCCCAGCTTCTGGAACGGGCCCGTGATCGCGACCGTGATGCCGGGCCGCTGGATGTTCACGAAGACCGTGCTCGCGTCGGGCGACACGCAGACGCCGCAGAGCTCCGAGCGGTTCATCGCCACCTGCGCGATCCGGTAGAGCCGCCCCTCCCGCGTCACCCCCAGCAGCGAATTGCCCAGCGGCCCGTCCTCGCAGAGGAGCAAGTCTCCCCAGGGCGCGACCGTCACGTTGTCGCAGTTCTCCATGACGCTTCGATCGTTCGGCTCGAGGAAGAGCTCGAGACGGCCCCGCGCCCCCGGCTTGCCTTCGTCGGGACTCGGCACGTATCGCCAGACCTGGCCCTTCATCGCGGCGCCGCCCGTCGTGCAGCAGAAGTAAATCCCGTCGCGCCCCGTCCAGATTCCTTCGCCCCGCTCGAACGCCGCGGCCCCCGCCGCCCGCCCGCGACGGCGCAGGTCGTCCTTGGGGGACTCGACGTCCTCCAGGTCCATCCACTCGACGTCCAGCGACTGCCCGACGGCGATCCGCTCTCCGCTCCAGTTGCCGGTGAAGCAGGAAGGCTTGTCCTTGATCGTGAGGGCCTGCAGGCGACCGCCGCGCGCGAGCTGGCCCGGGACGTTCGGGAGGAAGCGATACAGGAGCCCCGCGCCGAGATCTTCAGGCTTGGGCACGGGCTTCGACGTCAGGCCGACGAGCTCCTCGGGCAGGAGCTCGCGGCGGTCGCCGCGGTCCTCGGTGAGGTAGACGGCGCCGGACGTCGGATCGACCGCGATCGCCTCGTGGTTGAAGCGGCCCATCGCCTTGAGAGGAACCGGGTCGACGGGGGACGTCGCGGCCGCCGGCACCTCGAAGCACCAGCCGTGGTCCTGCTCGACATCGTCCTTCTTCTTCTGGACGGACTCTTCGCAGGTGACCCAGCTGCCCCAGGGAGTCGTGCCGCCCGCGCAGTTCCTCCAAGTCCCGGCCAGGCTGAGGAAGTGCCGGTCGAGCATCTGGCTCTTCGTGTCGTAGACGAGCGTGGTGGTGCCGCCGAGGCCGGGCTGCTTGCCCTTGCCGAAGTCGAAGAGCTTCTCTTTCGGAAGCTTGGAGAGCAGCAGATGCTTGGGTCCGAAGGCGCCGCCGGCACGGAGCTCCGCAGGGGTGAGCTCGTGGTTGCGCACGAGGATCGTCTTGCCGTCGGGCCCCGGGAAGGCGGCCATGCCGTCGGGCGCGCCGGGCACGAGGAACCCGTCGTCCATCTTCTCGCCCGCGCGGGAGATCATGCGGTACGAGAAGCCGCGCGGCAGGTGGAGGACGTAGTCCGGGTCTTTGACCAGCTCGGGCGCGGGCTCGGGGGAGAAGGCGGGCGTCGCGCAGCCCGTGAGCTGCTTCAGGCCCAGGAAGGCCGCGCCCACGGCGGCGGAGGTCCGGAGGAAATGCCGGCGGCTGTTCATGCCGGGTATCATACGCGGCCGCGGGCATGAACGATCTGAAACGCGTCATCGGGCCGGTGGGCGCGGTGGGCTTCGGCCTCGGCGCCATGGTCGGCACGGGCGTCTTCGTCTACACCGGCCACGCGGCGGGGATGGCGGGGCCGGCCGTGCTCCTGAGCCTCGCGCTGGCGGGCGTCGCGGCCGCCTGCAACGGCCTGTCGAGCGCGTCGCTCGCGGCCGTCCATCCGCGCAGCGGCGGCACCTACGAGTACGCCTCGCGCCGGCTCTCGCCCTGGGCGGGGTTCCTCGCGGGCTGGCTCTTCCTCGCCGCCAAGACGACGAGCGCGGCGGCGACGGCCCTCGCCTTCGGCGCGTACGCGGGAGCGGCGACGGGGCTTCCGCCCCTCGCCCTCAGCGGCGCGCTGGCCGTCGCCGCGACCCTGCTCCTCCTCTTCGGCCTGGCGCGCGCCGGCCTGGTCAACCTCGTCCTCGTGGCGCTGAGCGTCGCGGCGCTCGCGGCGTTCGTCGCGACCGGCCTGCCCCGGGTCTCCGCGGGGAACTTCGCGCCCTTCGCGCCGCGCGGCGCCGCCGGCGTCCTCTCGGCCGCCGCCTTCCTCTTCGTCGCCTACGCGGGCTACGGCCGGATCGCCACCCTCGGCGAGGAGATCGAGAATCCGCGGCGGAACATCCCCCTCGCGCTCGTCGCGGCCCTGGCCGTCGCCGCCGTCCTCTACCTGGCCGTGACGGCGACGGCGGTGGGCTCGATCGGCGCGGCGGCGTTCGCGCGGGCGGCGGCGACGACCGGCGCGCCGCTCGAGGCGGCGGCGGGGCCCGGCTGGGTGAAGGCGGCGCTCGCGTTCGGCGCGGCGACGGCCCTCGGCTCCGTGTTCCTCAACCTCCTCCTGGGCCTCTCGCGGATGGCCTTCGCGATGGCGCGCGGGGGCGACCTCCCGGGCGCGCTCGCGCGGGTGAACGCGGCGTCCAGCCCTTTCGCGGCCGCTCTGGCCGCGGGGATTCTCGTCGGGGGGCTGATCCTGGTCCGCGACGTCCGGAAGCTGGCGTCGGTGAGCGCCTTCACGGTCCTGGTCTACTACGGGCTGACGAACCTGGCGGCGCTGCGCCTCGCGCGCGAGGAGCGGCTCGTCCATCCGGCGGTGGCGTGGGCGGGCCTCGGCTTCTGCCTGTCCCTGGCGGCGGCGATCCCCCCGCGGGAGCTCGCGATCGGCGCCGGCATCCTCGCGGCGGGGGCGCTCTGGAAGTCGATTTTCGGGAGCGCGAGGGCGGGCTCGGCCGTTTAAACGCTCATGACTTCCATGCTGCTGCTCGCCGCGCTGGCCGCCCAGGACGTCGCGAAGCCCCTCGCGGTCGGCGACCCGGTCCCGGACTTCGAGATGACGGACCTCGCCGGCAAGACGGTGAAGCTCAGCGAGCTGCGGGCGCGCGCGGAGTCGGGCGTCGTGAGCCTGACGTTCTGGTGCACGTTCTGCCACAGCTGCCGGATGATGGACGCCAAGCTGCAGAAGCTGGCGGACCTGCACAAGGGCAAGGCGGCGGTGACGGGTGTCGACGCCAGCGCGGTGGACGACGCGAAGAAGGTCGAGGACTTCGCGAAGGCGAAGCGGTTCACGGTGCCCGTGTACCTGGACGGGGCGGGGAAGGCCGCGGACCTGTTCGGCGTGAAGGTCACGACCACGACGATGGTCGTCGACAAGGCGGGCGTGCTGCGCTACCGCGGCACGTTCGACCGCGCGGGCGAGGCGCTCGCCGCGGTGCTCGAGGGGAAGGACGTCGACGTCCGCGAGACGCCCCCCAAGGGCTGAAACATCCTCCGGCGCTAGCTCCCGTCGGGAGCGCATCGGGAACTCTCCTAGCGGCGAATCGGGGAGAGGGCGTATAGCCTCCAACGGGCCCCCGCCTGTACTGTCGCCGCTATGGGGAGGTGGGCGTTCCGCCTCAATAAAGTCCAGCGTCGATCAGGAGAGGAGTGACATGACCAACAAGACGGCGGCCCCGAAGGTCGGTCGGAAAAAGGTGACCCTGGGGATCAAAGCGCCCGACGCCCGCGAGGTTCTTCTCACGGGCGACTTCACCGACTGGGATAAAGACGGGATCCGGCTGGCCCGGCGCGCCAACGGGGAGTGGTCCGCCACCATGGAGCTCGCTCCCGGCGAGTATCAGTACCGGCTGCTGGTCGACGGCGAATGGCGCGATCATCCGGAGTCGGAAAAACGCGTGCCGAACCCGTTCGGCGGAACGAACTGCGTTCTCGTCGTCCGCTAGGACGTCGGGACGACGCACGCGCCGCGGAGGCCCGCGGCCGTGCGCCTCCCGGCACGGGGGAGCCTGATGGCGCGCGAATCCGGCCTGCCGGTGGTGCTGGTGATCGACGACGACGCCGGCCGCCGGGTCCACGTCGCCGCGATCCTGCGGCGGAACGGGTACGCGTGCGCCTCGACGTCCCCCGCCCGCGGGGCGCTCGAGTTCGCCGCCCAGATGAAGCCCGACCTCGTGCTCGCCCGCCGGCGCGAGAGCGCGGAGGACGCCGCGGGCCTGCTCGTCGACGTGAAGCGCGTCCTGCCCGCCGCGCGCGTCGTCCTCTTCTCGCCCAGCCTCCAGCGCGTGGAAGGACCCGGATGAAGCTGCTTGAGATCACGGACTGGGGGCTGATCGAGCGGCTCCGCGGATCGCCGGAGCCGCTGATCGTGACGGTCGTGGACCGGCTCAAGGGACGGCACGGGCCGGCGGCGCGGCGGATGGCGGAGCTCGCGGGCGAGTACGACGGGGCGACGTTCCTCCTCGTCGACGTCGCGGAGAATCCGTCTCTCCCGCGCGTCCTCAAGTTCCGGCGGCTGCCGGGCGTCGTCGTGTACGCGGACGGCCGCGAGCTCCGCCGCTGGCAGGGCCGCGTCGAGAAGCGCTGGGTCGCGTCCGCCGTCAGCGCCTATCTCGACCGCTCCTGACCCCGAGGAAGATTCGGGAAAACCCCGAATGCGCGGGCCGCGCCGCCCCTATGGACGGGAACGGCGGCGCGTTTCGAGAATGCGGACGTGAAGATTCTCATCGTCGACGCCGCGTCCGCCGCGCGCGGGTCGCTGCGCGAGCGGCTGGCGGGGGAAGGCCACGACGTCGTCGAGGCGTCGGACGGCCTCTCGGCGCTGGACCTCGTCCGGAGCCGCGACCCGGACCTGGCGCTGCTGGGCGGCGACGGGCGGTCGCTGCTGGCCGAGCTCCGGCGCGCGTCGCCCCGCCTCGCGATCCGCCTGATCTCGGACGACGGCCCGCCGGAGGCGGCCGTCGAGGCCGCGCGCCGCGGGATCGCGGAGGCGCTCCAGCCGCCTCCGTTCGGCCTGGGGGACGTGATCGCCCGCGCGAAGCCGTCGCTGGACATGGTCCGCATGATCCGCCGGGTCGCGACCAGCCCCGCGACGACGGTGCTGCTGCGCGGGGAGAGCGGGACCGGCAAGGACATGGTCGCGCGCGCGATCCATGGCGAGTCGTCGCGCGCGGACAAGCCGTTCATCCACGTGACCTGCACCGCGCTGCAGGACACGCTCCTGGAGAGCGAGCTCTTCGGGCACGAGAAGGGAGCGTTCACCGACGCGAAGGGGCAGAAGCGCGGCCTGATGGAGCTCGCGGACGGCGGCACGCTCTTCATGGACGAGATCGGCGACACCTCGCCCGCGCTGCAGGCCAAGGTCCTGCGCGCCCTCGAGGAGAAGACGTTCCGGCCCCTCGGCGGGACGCGGGACGTGCGCGTCGACGTCCGTGTGATCGCGGCGACGAACCAGGACCTGGAGAAGCTGATCGAGCTGAAGCGCTTCCGCGAGGATCTCTTCTACCGCCTCAACATCATCACGTTCCAGATCCCGCCCCTGCGCGAGCGGAAGGACGACATCCCCGTGCTGGCCGAGCATTTCCTGCGCGGCTTCGCCGGCGAGTCCCGGCGCCCGGCGCCCCGCTTCTCGGACGCGGCGATGGCGCGGCTGGTCGCGTACGACTGGCCGGGCAACGTCCGCGAGCTGCGCAACGTCGTCGAACGCGCCGTGCTCCTGGCGGAAAGCCCGGTCATCCAGGGCGACGAGCTCCGCATGGGCGGCCTCGACCGCCGCGGCGAGGCCGACCGCCTCGTCGCGCGGCTCCTCGACGGCGGGCTCCGCCTGGAGGAGATCGAGCGGGCCGCCGTCGTCGAGGCCCTCGGACGCGCGTCGGGCAACCGCACTCGAGCGGGCGCGCTGCTCGGCGTCTCCCGCGACCGCATCCGCCTGCGCATGATCAAGTTCGGCCTCCTCGAGCGCGAGGAGGCGGCGCCCAAACCGCCGACGGAAGGAGGACCGCCATGAACCGCGCGCTGATCGTTCTCGGAGCCGGCACGGCCGTGCTCGTGGGTCTCTGGGCCG
>DASVNH010000034.1:0-48280 GCA_036383955.1 Planctomycetota bacterium
GGGGCCCGTGAGGGCCCCCCTCCCCGCGTGCGACCGGGGTTGTCGAAAATTTCGTCAGTCCAGGCTTACCACTTCGTCTTCGGGGATCGCGATCGACAGGAAGTCTTTCCGCGCCATTTCGACGCGAAGCGTCGCGAACGCGAGCGCCTGCGTCGTGTCCAGCAGGGCGGCCATCCGGTCATACGAAAGCTCGCGGATCTCCGCGATCCGGACTTCGAACTCCGCCAGGCGGATCCAGCCCCGCTGACGCACTTCGGTCGCGTAGGCGGCCACGTCCCTCCGGCGGTCCTCCAGGATCCGCTCGACCTGAAGCTTCTGCTCGTCGCTCAGGTTCAGCTCGCCGCGCAGCAGGGCCGTCACCAGAATCTCCCCCTGAGGCTTCGGCGCGGGGACCGGCGTCGCCGGCCGGACCGCGGGCGTCGGCGCCGCGGGTTCAGCCGCGGACCGCGCGACCCGCGTCTCCGCCGCGGGTTCGGACGCCGGCACCCTCGCGATCTCCGCCGCGGGCCTCGCGGGAGCCGCGGGGCGGGGTGTCGCCGGCGGCCGCGTCAGCCACGCGGCGCCCGCCAGGACCAGGACGAATCCCGGAACCAGCAGCCTCATCCCATCACCTGGACCGTCTTGCGCTCGAGCCAGGCCAGGGCTTCGTCGCGGAGTCCGAGCTCCGTCGGCCCGCGCCGCTCCCGCGGCTGATAAGTGATCGGATCCTCGGTGGTCACGGTCAGGATGCTGGTGTCGTTGACCGTGCCGACCCAGGCTTTCACGCTGATCTCGATCGAGGATCCCTCCGTGATCGGCCAGAGCTGCATGGCCAGTTGGGTTCCGGGCGCGGTCCACGTAAGCTCCGAGCCCGTCGCGCACTGGTTGAAGGAATCGTGTACGAGCGTGCCGTTGCGCTTGATCTTGACCCGGTAGTTGTAGGTCGAATAACCCGACACCGTGGCCGTGACGGTCATGGACGTCCAGTTGCTGTAGATCCTCGACGGCCCCGTCGTCGTCACGTCGATTTGCGCTTCCGCCGTCGTCGCGGCGCCGAACCAGATCGCCATGGCCGCGAGTACCCCGGTCGTTCCCTTGCCCATAAGACATCGCCTCCCAACCGCCGGTCGCAATGGCGGCCAACCCTTGGCCGCATCCCCCGGTGCGCTCAGGACTTCGCAACAAGCGAGCCGAACTTTTTTCCGGAGGGTCCGCGCGCGGTGGGAAGAGGGAAAACGAGGCTGGAAAGCGAGGTGTGAGATCGGGGTGTGGACCGCGTTTTCAGGCGCTTTCCACCCCGCGACAGACCGGCTACAGACGGTTTTTCGTCATGTCCCCAGAGGGGCTGGAGCCGAAAGGGAGGGGAATTCGAAGTTTGTCGACCGGACCCTCAAGTCGACACCTTTCGGGCGTTGTGAAATCGGGGGAGCGGGAAAGCGGAGACCCTGTTTCAGGCGCCCGCGCGGGGCTTTTTGGGCCGCTTCCCGCCAAGAATTGTCAGGCGCGCTTCCCTCCTGGGAGGAGGGCTGTCCCATCGGCGGACAGTTCCTGTCCACAAACAGGACAGGTCGACAGGTTTCGGGCGCTGTGGGTTTACGTCGAAAGCGCCGCGGCCATCCCGGCCAGCTCGCGGGCCTGCCGGACCTGGCGGGTCGGACGCTGAGGCAGGCCCGCCCGCGCGGCCTGGATGCCCAGCGTGCCGCCGGACGTCGCGACCATCCGGTCCACGAAGCCCTTCAGCTCGGCCAGGTTGCCGTCCCAGGGCTGTTGCGCCAGCAGCGCCAGCGCGTCCTCGGTGATCCGCGCCCGGCCGTCCAGCATCGAGCGGACCAGCACCGGGATGTCCTCGGCGCGCTCCCGCAGCGGCGGCACGTCGAGCCGCGCCCCTTCCAGGCGCCGGCGCAGGTCGGGAATCAGGCGCTCGGGGTTCCGGCAGACGGCCAAGACGCGGAGGTCGAGGCGTTCCTCGACTTCCGACCCGACCGCCCGGACGCGGCCGTCGACCACCGGCAGCAGGACGCGCTGGGCGTCGACGTCCATCTCGTCCACCCGGTCGAGGATCAGGGTGCCGCCGGCGGCCTTCCGGACGAGGCCTTCGGCGCGGCTCCGGGCGCCCGACCAGGCGCCTTCGGCGTGGCCGTTCAGGTCGCTGGCCGCGAAGACCAGGGTTTCGCAGGGCACGATCACGCAGGGCTGCTTGGCGCGCGGGCTGGACGCGTGGATCTCCTGGGCCAGGCCGGTCTTGCCGGTGCCGCTTTCGCCGGTGATCAGGAGGGAGAGCTCGGTCCGGGCCAGGCGGGTCGCGTCGTGCCGGACCGCCTCCATGAGCTTGGAGCCCCGGCCCGCCAGGTCGGCGACCCACGCGGCGGTCTTGCGGGCGTGGAAGGCGGCGCGGCGACGTCCCAGCTCGTGCTCGGCGCGGGCGCGAAGGGCGCGGAACTCGGCCACGCGGGGCCGGTCGTCCTCCCGCATCGCGTAGCGCTCCGCCTTGCGGGCGTACGCGCGCATCTCGTTCCAGTCGCCGAAGAGCTCGGCGATCCGGGCCTGGGCCCGGTACACGTGAGCCGAGCTCACGTAGTGGCGGTTCCCCTTCAGCGCTTTCTTGGCTTGGGACAGGTCCGCGGAGGCCTCGCGGAATCCATCCAGCCGCGCGTGGACCTGGGCGCGGAGGGAGAGCGCGACGACCGACAGCTGCCGGCTCTGGCACTCCCGAGCCAGGAGGGCGGCGCGATCCAGCAAGGGTTTGGCGGCGACCCAGTCTTCCAGCATGACCGACGCGTAGCCGGCGCTGGCCCAGCTGTTGGCTTCCTTCTCCTTCGGGCCGGTCTTCTGGAAGAGGCGGGCCGCCCGGACGAACATCGCGTGCGCGCGGCCGAACTGCGCCTCGTCCAGATAGAACGCGGCCCGCAAGAAGCGCGCGTTCGCCAGCTCGGTCAAATGTCGGGCGCGCTTGTGGATCTCGATGGCCTTTCCCAACAGGCGGCCCGCTTCCGGAAGATCCCGGAGGTAGTACGCGGCCACGCCCCGGTTCACGACGGCCCGGCCGCGCTGGAAGGACGTCGTGGCGGCCCGCTCGGCCTTCTCGAACTCGGCCCGCGCCTCGGCGTAGGCCTTGCGGGACATGTAGTACCCGCCGAAGCTCATGTGCATGTTGTGGTCGCTGCGCGTCTTGGGGCGGAGCTGGTTGACGCGGCCCAGGCACTCGCCCATCCGCTTGAATTCCCTCAGGCGGTACCAGGAGAAGGCGGCGTGCAGGTGGATTTCAGGGATGACGTAGGCGGGGCCGTCGGCGTAACGCAGGGCGTCGCGGAACGTCTTGAGCGACTCCTGGTACTGCCCCAGCTCCCTCTGGACGACGCCCAGCCGCCAGGCGCTCTCGCGGCCCGGCGCGAGCTCCATCAGGCGCTCCGCCACCTCGAGCGCCTCGGTCAGCCGGCCCTTCTTGAACAGCTCCTGGCGCAGACCTTTCAGCCGGTGAACGGTGGATCGCTCGGGAAAGGGGATCTCCCGGCCCGCCGGCGTCAAAGGCCCGGCGGGAAGCGCGTGGGCGATGGCAAGCCCTGGCTTCATGAACGCGGCTACCGGCGGCGACAGTCAAGTCAAGTCCGGCACGGTGCCCTGGTAATTGTACCGAAGGGGGGGAAATAGAGGGGGAAATCGGCCAAAAAAATCAGCCGTTCAAGCGGATCCTTAACAATCGGTGCTCCCCCGACAGCCCCTTCAGCCAGGCCCTCGACTCCTCGCTCGCCAGCCCCTCCCGGATCAGGTAGGCTTTCACCTCCGGATCGTCGGCCAGGTAGGACGTCAGAATCACGTCCCCCCCCGTCGCCTGCCCCTGCACCCGCGCCGCCATGTTCACCGTCGTCCCGAAGTAGTCCAGGCGCCCGCCGTTGTTGATGGCGATCGACGCCCCATGGTGAACGCCCACCTTCAGCAGGATGCCCTGCCCTTCCGGCCGCCCTTCCTGAAAGTCCGCCCAGCCCCGCTGCATCCGGACCGCCGCTTCCACCGCGTCACGCGCGCTTCCGAACGTCGCCATGATGGCGTCGCCCATGGTCTTGACCACGCCCCCGCGGCTCGAGGCCACCATTTCGGTCAAGTAACGGAAGTGGCTCTGCACGAAGGAGAAAGCGCGGGGGTCCCCCTCGCGCTGGTAGAGGTCCGTCGACCCCTTCAAGTCCGTGAAGAGGACCGCCAGCGACGCGACCGCCAGCTCCTCGCCGGCCGCCACCGCGTCCGCCGGGAACAGGTCCCGGAACTCCTGCAGCGAGGTCACCTGGGCCGCCGTCGCCGCCTTCTCCTTCCACAGCTCCCGCTCGATCACCAGCAGCGCTTCGCCGGGGAGGTCGTTCTCGACCTCCAACGTCACCGTCCCCGCCGCGACCTCCGCAGGCGTCAGCTCCAGGCCGTCCGCCCGGCAGCGCGCGACGAGCGAGGACGCGCCGGTCTTCCCGACCTTCAGCTCGCGGATCCCCGGGGCCTGGAAGCTCCGCACGCGAAGCGTCCCCGGCGCGAGAACCAGCGTCTCTTTGCGCCGCTCCCCCGGCTCCAGACGGAGCTGGCAGAGGATGTCGGGCATGTTCGCCGGCCCGCCGACGCAGTAGGTCTCCGTCCGCGCGCGCCGCACCGCCGGGTTGACCGAAAAACGGACCTCGACCGACTTCGCCAGGTCGGCTCCGAACTCGATCCGGCAGGTCTCGCAGTGGGCCTTCGACTTCACGGCCGACAGCGTCTTGGTTTTGGACGTCGCCACCCGGCACGAGGGGCAGAGCACGGACCAGGCCAGATCCATCACCCCGGCGCGGGCGGCGTGCAGGAAGTAGCGGAGCGTCGACGTCCGATCCTCCCCCCACTGGTCCGCCAGCGCGAAGGGCCGCATCCGCAGGACGTCGAGATCGGAGGCCTCCAGGAGATGCCGCTTGAGGCGCTCCGACGGCCCGGGCACGCCGGTCCGGCTCAGGCGGGAGTCGAGGATCTCGGGGCTCACCTGGTCCCGCGGAGGACGTCCGGGGTTTTCGACGACGTCCGGGCCGTGGGAGTGAGCTTCGAAGGCCCGCACGAACGAGACGATCTCGCGGCCGGCTTTCTTGCCGATGCTCCGGGCGGCGAGCCTGCCCAGCCAGCCGCGCGGCGTGATGCTGGCCCAGGCCTCGAGGTCGGAGCCGGAGGAGGTCGGTTCGATCCGGATCCCGCCGCGGACTTCCTCGATGGGGCCGCTCTTGAAGCGGCGGCGCATCTGGTAGTAGCGGGGCTCGACCCAGTCCCAGGGGTACTCTTCGTACTCGACGAGCATGCCCATCACGTGCGTTTCGGCCTTGTAGTGTCCGGTCAGCGCCTGGTCGCGGATGGGCACGAAGCGGACCGCGGGGAGGTCGATCGCGCGGTTCATGCGGTCGGTGTCGGAGAGGAACGCCCAGACTTTTTCCGGGGAGAGCGAAACGGGGGTCTTGGCCGTGAGGAGGATGGGCGCCGCCACGCGGGGATTCTACCCTGTGTGGGAAGCGTTGTGCGCGCCCGAATTCGCTTGTGGGGGGGAGGCCGCTGTGGCACGGTACTTGCGCAATGGAGCCAATGCCCGTCAACCGCGCGGCGCCCAAGCGGGAGATCGTCGCGTGGGCGATGTACGACTGGGCGAACTCGGCCTTCGCGACGTCCATCCTCACCGCGATCTACAGCGTCTACTTCACGGAGACCGTCGTCCCGAAAGGCGGCGACGTCTGGTGGAACTACGCCAACGCGATCTCCATGATCCTCGTCTGCGCGAGCGGCCCGATCATCGGCGCGATCACCGACTACACGGGCTCCAAGAAGCGTTTTTTCTTCTTCTTCTGGACGATGGGGTTCGTCGCCTGCGCGGCGCTGTTCTTCGTGAAGCCCGGCGACGCCGTCCTCGGATTCATCCTGTTCATCTTCGCGAACATCGGCTTCGGCGGCAGCGTGGCGCTCAACAACGCCTTCCTCACGGAGCTGGCCCCGCCGGACAAGATGGACCGCGTCTCCTCCTTCGGCTGGGCGATGGGCTACGTGGGCGGCGGGATCTGCCTCGCCCTCAACCTCTTCATGTACCGGGCCATCGACGACAAGGTGCTGGCCGTCCGCAGCTGCTTCGCCGTGGTGGGCCTCTGGTGGTTCGTCTTCTCCCTGCCCGCCGCGCTCTGGCTCAAGGAGCGCGCGACGCCCAAGGCCCGACCTCCCGGGCGCTCGCTGCTGTCGCTCGGCTTCGCCGACGTGATGTCGACGCTGCGCAACCTGCGGCGCTACAAGCAGCTCTTCCTCTTCCTCCTCGCCTTCCTCTTCTTCAACCAGGGCATCGAAACCGTCATCTCGAACGCCGCGCCCTACGGAAGCCGGGCTGCCGGCATGGAAAAAGATGGCCTCATGGTGCTGGTCCTGGTGATCCAGATCGTGGCGGCCGTCGGGGCCTTCGTCTTCGGGCGCTTCGCCGAGAAGGCGGGCTGCAAGAAGGTGATCTCCCTCTCCCTCGTCGTCTGGCTGGGCGTGCTCGTGTTCGCCTTCTTCACCACCACGCCCGGCATGTTCTGGGCGCTGGGGATCGCGGTGGCCGTCGTCATGGGCGGCACCCAGGCGCTCGCCCGCGGCTTCTTCGCCCAGCTCACCCCGCCCGCGAAGTCGGCCGAGTTCTTCGGCTTCTTCGCGATCGGCGGCCGCGCGGCGGCGGCCGTGGGCTCGGGCCTCTTCGGATTCATCACCCATCTCACCGGCGAGATGAAGTGGGGGATCATCTCCCTCGCCGTCTTCTTCTTCGCGGGCATGATCCTCCTGGCCAAGGTCGACGCCAAGGCCGGCATCGAGGCCGCGAAAGCCGAGTGATGGTCCGCCTCCTCCGCTTCGCCCTCTACCTCTGGATGCGCATCTTCCACGCGCTCCAGTTCCACGGCCTCGCCCACATTCCCGCCGTCGGGCCCGTCGTGATCGCCGCCAACCACCCCAGCTACTTCGATCCCGTGGTGCTCTCGCTCGCCACCGGCCGGCACGTGCGGTTTTTCGCGCTGGCCGACATCCTGAAAGTCCCCCTCATCGGCTGGTTCTGCCGGAAATGGGGGATCCTCCCCGTCTACCGCGGCGGCGACAACGAGCCGACCGTCCAGAACGCGCTGCAAGTCCTCGGGAGCGGCGGCGCGATCGGGATCTTTCCCGAAGGACGTCGATCGCAGCAGTGGGCGATGGGCCCGGCGAAGCCCGGCGTCGGACGTCTGGCGCTCCAGTCGGGCGCGACGATCGTGCCCTGCGTGATCTACGGCACCTGGAAGGCCTGGCCGAAGCTCACCGCGCTGCCCCACCCCGCGAAGGTGGTCGTCGACTTCCTCCCCCCGATCAAGCCCGAGGGGCCGGACACGAAGGAGAACCACCAGCGGATCGCCGACCAGGTCCGCGAGCTCATCGTCGCCGAGCAGCTCAAGCACCGCGTCGGCCCCGCCCCATCCGGCTTCGGCGAAGCGCAGGACTACTACTGAGGACCAGGTACCGGGTACCAGGTACCGGGTACCGGGTTCGTCCCCCCTCCCCCCCCGGGGGGGCGCGAGGGGGAATCCGCCCGGTTCCTGGTACCCGGTACCTGGTACCTATCGTTGAGGATTAAAGGGGGCCAGGTCGATCGAGGGCTCTTTGCCGGCCAGGAGCTCGGCGACCAGTTGGGCGGTGATCGGCGCCAGCAGGATGCCGTTGCGGAAGTGGCCCGTCGCGACGAGCAGGCCGTCCAGGCCCGTCTTGCCGATGTAGGGGAGACGGTCGGGGGTCGACGGCCTCAGCCCCGCCCAGCTCGTCACGAGCGGCAGCTTGCCCAGCGCGGGCAGGATGGCCGCGGCGCGCGACGAGAGCGAGCCCAGGGCGTCGAGCGTCACCGTCTTGTCGAAGCCGACGTCCTCCAGCGTGCTGCCGATGAGGATCTTGCCGTCGGCGCGCGGGATGAGATAGGTGTCGGCCGCCTCGATGACCGGGCCGAGGAGGCCGGGCGCGGCCTGCGTCAGCAGGATCTGGCCCTTGATCGGCTTGACGGCGAGCGTGAGGCCGAGCGGCTTGAGGACGTCGGCGCTCCACGCGCCCGCGGCGATGATCGTGGTGCCGGCGTAGACGTCCCCCTGCGCGGTGCGGACGCCGTTGACGCGGCCGGGCACGCGGAGGAAGCCGGTGACGGGGGAGTTCCGGCGGATCTCGACGCCCTTCTTCTGCGCGGCCTCGGCGAGGGCGACGGCCATGCGCGGATTGCGGACCTGGGCGATATCGGGCAGGAGGAGGCCGCCGCGGACGTCGTCGGCGAGCCCCGGCTGGAGGGCGCGGAGGGCGTCGAGGGACAGCCTCTCGACCGGCAGGCCGTTCCTGCGCTTGAAGGCCTCGAGGTCGGCGGTGTGCTGGGCCTCGACGTCGTTCCGTTCGAGGATGAGGAAGCCGGAGACGCGGTATTCGGGGTCGGCGGCGGAGTAGTCGCGCAGCTCGCGGATCAGGTCCGGGTACAGCTTGGCGCTGGCGTCGCAGAGGGCGGCGAGGGGGGCGGGGTAGTCGGCGAGATGCACGGGCGTCAGGATGCCGCCGGCGGCCCAGGAGGCTTCGCGGCCGATCTCGCCGCGCTCGAGGACGGCGACGGAGCGGCCTTCCTGGGCGAGGCGCCAGGCGATGGCGGTGCCGACGACGCCGCCGCCGACGATCGCGACGTCCGGATTCTTGGCCATGGCCGCGCTTATAGCACGGCCGGATGCCGCGAATCAACCGGTTCGATTCGCGGCCGTCTCCGCGGTGCTTGACCGCCCGCGAGGGCCCTCGTACTATGCCCGCGCGCCCCGATCGTCTAGAGGCCTAGGACATCGGCTTTTCAAGCCGACGACACGGGTTCGAATCCCGTTCGGGGTATTGAATTTGTAACAAAAGGGAGCGGTCAGCCTGGCTGCTCCCCTTCCCTTGTCGGCGCGGTTCGAGTGCCCCAAGGGAAGCGAATCAGCATCTCCGAATCAGGGAGGCTGGACGGCCCCAAAGGATGGGAACGGCCGCCTCGCGGGCGCCGTCGAGAACCGCCTGAGCCTGCCGGGATTCGCCCGCCAGCACCTTGAGGAGCGCGCCGGAGCCTTCGAGACGTCCGACGCCCGCCCGGGTTCCCTCGAGGTCCGTCCGTCGCCAGGCCGCCTCGAGCGCCTTCGAGTCCCCTCCGACGGCCACCAGAAGGCCGTAGTGGGAGTATGTCCCGAAGGCCGCCGGCGAGCGAAGCCCACGCTCGGGCTCGAGAACGGCGCGTTCGAGCAGGATCGGCCGGCCTCCTTCCTCGATCCGGAGGCGGAGCGCGAGCTTCCGATAGGCCAGGCTTTCGCCCCGGGCCGCGCGTCCCGGACCCACGAGGCTCCAGATCAGGGCCCGGCCGCCGGAGGCGACGCGGAGATCGACCTCCTCCGTATACGACGCCCCTCCGTGGGGAATCAGAGGCTCGGGCAGATACTCCAGGGAGGCCCCCGCTTCGACGTCCAGCCGCGTCCGGCAGACGGCCTCTCCCGACTCCATCCGGTAGACGCGGGTCGCCGACGGCGCGGTGACCACCGCGTGGGCCCCCGCGGTCACGCGGATGTCGGCGTCCACCTCGTCTCCCTGCGCCAGACCTCCCGACGGATTGAGCAGATACACGATCCCTTCTCCCGGCGCGCTTCCAGGCACGACCCGCAACACGCGGAGCAGCTGGGTGGAGTACTGATCCCGCGCCTCGCAGCGGCCCAGGGCGTCGAGCCCCAGGACGAGCCGGAGGCGGCCGCGCATCCCGGTTACGACGGCCGCAGGTCCTCGAAGAGGACCGCTTTCCGGATCCATGCCACCACCTCGTCCACCCCCTGCCCCGTCTTCAGGTTCGTGAAGACGAAGGGCCGGTCGCCCCTCTGCTTCCGCGCGTCGCGCTCCATGACCGCGAGGTCGGCGCCCACGTACGGCGCGAGATCGATCTTGTTGATGAGGAGCAAGTCCGAACGACAGATGCCGGGACCGCCCTTGCGGGGAATCTTGTCGCCTTCCGCGACGTCGATGACGTAAATCACCGCGTCCACCAGCTCGGGGCTGAACGTCGCCGCCAGGTTGTCCCCGCCGCTTTCCACGAGCACGATCTGAAGCTTCGGGAACTTGTTCCCCAGGCCCTCGATGGCTTCCAGGTTCATCGAGCAGTCCTCACGGATGGCGGTGTGCGGACATCCTCCGGTCTCCACCCCCACGATCCGCTCCGCCGGCAGGGCCTCGCCGCGCAGCAGGAACTCGGCATCCTCGCGGCAATAGATGTCGTTCGTGACCGCCGCGAGATCGTAGCGCTCGCGGAGCGCCCGGCAAAGCTGGAGCATCAGCGCGGTCTTGCCCGATCCGACCGGCCCGCCGATTCCGATCCGTGCCGCGCCCATGGCTCCGCTCCTTAAGAAATGAACAGCCGCGTCGACGCCGTCTCATGGCGCAGCGCCGCGATGTCGAGAAGCGGGGTGAACGCGCCCAGGCCGTCGACCGTCACGAGATCCGCCGCCGCCACTCGCGCCGCCATCGATTCCCCGATCGTCTCCAGGATCTCCTGGGCCCGCGTCTGACCGAGCGGGCCGAGCTTCATCGCCGCCGCCACGAGCCCGGCCGCCGATTGATAGGCGAAGGCCGTCATGGCCTCGGCGCGCGAGGCGCCCGCCAGCGCCAGATGGGCGCCCGTCACGACGGCCTGATGCCCCGGCGACGCGCCGGCCTCCACGCGCGCCCGATACGCCGCCGGCACCGCGGACACCTTCATCCGGCGGCGTCCCAGCGAGCGGCTCGACTCCCTCAGCTCGCGCGGAGCCTTGAGGGCGTCGAGCGTCGCGTCGATCCGGGCGAGAGCGTCGACATCCCCTACCGCCCGGTGGGCCAGGCCGCAGGCCGGGAGGTCGACCGGAACGAAGGCTTCCTCGAAGACGGCGCGCACGGCGGCCGCGGGGTCGGCCAGGCATCCCTCCGCCGCGAGCCCTTCGAGCCCTCCCGAGTGGGAGAAGCCGCCGGTGGGAAAGAACGAGTCGGAGGTCCGGAGCAGGTGCCACAGGAGGTCGCCCATCAGTGCGCGTGCCCCGAGCTCTGGGCCGGCACGAACTTTCCCCGGCGCCGCTCGCAGGGAATCCCGAACCGGCCGGCGAGCGCCTCGACCGCCTTGTCGTACAGCACCGAGACGCCGGCCTCGTCGATCATGGCGGCGCGGTGGAGATTGCCGACCTGGTAGCCCGCCGTCGCGAACTCGCGCGGCGTACGGGGGCGCAGCGTCAGCAGATCCTCCTCGGCCTGAACCACGACGACGGCCACGCCCTCGGCGACATGGAGGACGTCGCCGTCGTGAAGATGGGACCCATGCGGCAGGTCGATGCCCAGCTCGCGGCCCGCGTCGGTGCGGACGCGCTGCCGGTGGCGCTGGAGGTCGGCACTCGCGAGCGTGACCCGCTCGGCGCGGAGTCCGGCGGCCGCTTCGGGGGGGAGGAGACGTTCGACGATCATGAGGGTCTCCTAGAACAGGAAGTAGCGCTGGGCCATCGGCAGCACCTTCGCGGGCTCGCAGCGGAGCTCGACGCCGTCCGCTTTCACCACGTAGGTTTCGGGATCGACCTCGATCTTCGGGCAAGCGTCGTTGAGGACCATGTCCTTCTTGCCGAGCTTGCGGCAGCCGCGCACGGCCTCGATCCGCTTCTCCAGCCCGAGCTTCCGGGGAACGCCTTTCGCGAGGGCGGCCTTGGAGACGAAGGTGATCGAGGATCCCGCGGGAGCCTTGCCGAAGGCCCCGAACATCGGCCGGTAGAGAACGGGCTGGGGCGTGGGGATCGAGGCGTTGGGATCGCCCATGGCGGCCCAGGCGATGAAGCCGCCCTTGAGCACGAGCTCCGGCTTCACGCCGAAGAAGGCGGGCTTCCAGACGACCAGATCCGCCCACTTTCCCCGCTCCACGGATCCGACCACGTGGTCCATGCCGTGGGAGATCGCCGGATTGATCGTGTACTTCGCGACGTAGCGGCGCACGCGGAGGTTGTCGTTCTCCCCCTTCTCACCCGGCAAGCGACCCCGCTGGACCTTCATCTTGTGCGCCGTCTGCCAGGTCCGGATCACGACCTCGCCGATGCGCCCCATCGCCTGGGAGTCGGAGCTCATCATGCTGATCGCGCCGAGGTCGTGCAGGACGTCCTCCGCCGCGATGGTCTCCGCGCGGATCCGCGACTCGGCGAAGGCGAGGTCTTCCGGAATCCGCGGATCCAGGTGATGGCAGACCATCAGCATGTCGAGATGCTCGTCGATCGTGTTGACCGTGTACGGGCGCGTCGGATTGGTCGACGACGGCAGCACGTTGGGCTCGCCGCAGACCCTGAGGATGTCCGGCGCGTGCCCGCCGCCGGCGCCTTCCGTGTGGTAGGAATGGATCGTCCGCCCCTTGAAGGCCCGGATCGAATCCTCGACGAAGCCCGACTCGTTGAGGGTATCGGTGTGGAGGGTGACCTGGACGTCCATCGCCTCCGCGACGCGGAGACAGGTGTCGATCGCCTTGGGCGTGCTGCCCCAGTCCTCGTGGAGCTTGAGGCCGATCGCGCCGGCCTCCACCTGCTCCCGCAGCGGCGGCATCGTCGAGGCGTTCCCCTTGCCGGTGAAGCCCAGGTTGATCGGCAGACCCTCGGCGGCCTCCAGCATCCGGCGCAGATTCCAGGCGCCCGGCGTGCAGGTCGTCGCGTTCGTCCCTGTCGCCGGACCCGTACCGCCTCCGACGAGCGTCGTGATGCCGGCGCTCAGGGCCTCGTAGACGAGCTGGGGGCAGATGAAATGGACGTGGGTGTCCAGGGCTCCCGCCGTGACCAGGCAGCCTTCGGCCGCGATGACTTCCGTCGACGCCCCGATCACGAGGTCGCGATGGACGCCGTTCATGATGTCCGGATTGCCGGCCTTGCCGATCGCGACGATCCGGCCGTCTCGCACCCCGATGTCGGCCTTGACGATGCCCGAGGCGTCGACGATCAGCGCGTTGGTCAGCACCAGGTCGAGCGCGCCCTTCGCGCGGGTGGCGCGCGAAGACTGGCCCATGCCGTCGCGAATCACCTTGCCGCCGCCGAAGACCACCTCGTCGCCTCGCCCGCCCGCCTCGGCGATGAGGTCGCGCTCCACCTCGATCACGAGCTCGGTGTCGGCGAGGCGGACGCGGTCGCCGACCGTCGGTCCGTAGAGGTCGACGTACTGGCGCCGCGGGAGGGAGAGCGTCATGCCTTCACCTGGCCCTCGATCCGGGCTCCCGCGATCTGGACGAGCTCGACGCGGCGGGTGTCGCCCGGCTCGAACCGAACCGCCGTGCCCGCGGGCACGTTGAGCCGGAACCCGCGCGTCCTCGCGCGATCAAAGCGGAGGGCGTCGTTGACTTCGAAGAAATGGAAATGCGAGCCGACCTGGATGGGGCGGTCGCCGGTGTTGGCGACGTCCATCGCGATCGCGCGACGTCCCTCGTTGCAGGGAACGGGCTCGTCGCGGAGGAAGAGCTCTCCGGGAATCATCGGATCGGCTTGTGGACGGTGACGAGCTTGGTCCCGTCGGGGAACGTGGCCTCGACCTGGACCTCGTGCACCATCTCCGGCACGCCCTCCATGACGTCGACGCGCCCGAGCACCTTGGCTCCGGCGTCCATGAGCTCCGCGACGGACCGTCCGTCGCGGGCGCCTTCCATGAGCTCCGCGGCGATGAGCGCCACGGCCTCCGGATGGTTGAGCTTGAGGCCTCGGGCGCGGCGCTTCCGCGCCAGCTCCGCGGCGACGAAGATCATCAGCTTTTCCTGCTCCCGGGGCGTCAGGTGCACGCGTCCTCCCGCAAGGCCGCCATCATACCGCGAGGTGTCGCTTGACGACCTCCTCCGTGAGCTGCCCGATGGGCCCGCGCGTGACGATCTGGCCCTTTTCCATGATGCCGAACGCGTCCGCGATCCGCTTGGCGAAGGCGAGATACTGCTCCACCAGCAGGATGGCGACATCGCCCTTGAGCCGGATGCGCCGGATGGCGGCCTCGATCTCCTGGATGATCGACGGCTGGATGCCCTCGGTGGGCTCGTCGAGCAGAAGCAGCCCGGGCCGGGCTACGAGCGCGCGGGCGATGGCCAGCTGCTGCTGCTGTCCGCCGCTGAGGTCGCCGCCGCGGCGCCGGAGCATGGTCTTGAGGACGGGGAAGAGCTCGTAGACGTCCTCCGGCACGGCGCGACCGCCGCCCGCGGCCTGAAGGCCGACCCGGAGGTTCTCCTCGATCGTGAGATGAGGAAAGATCTCCCGGCCCTGCGGCGAATAGCCCATGCCGAGCCGGGCGCGACGGAACGGGGGCAGGCGGGTGACGTCGGCGTCCCGCCAGACCACGCGCCCGGCCCGGGCGGGCAGCAGGCCCATCAGCGCCTTGAGCAACGTGCTCTTTCCCACGCCGTTCCGGCCCATCAGGCAGAATACCTCCCCCGGCCGGACCTCAAGCTTCACGTCCCTGAGGATGTGGCTCTCACCGTAGTAGACGTTGAGGCCTTCGACCTTAAGCATCGACGGACTCGCTCCGGCCCAGATAGACTTCCACCACGCGCGGATCCTTCTGGACCTCCTCCAGGAGGCCCTCTTTCAGCAGTTTGCCTTCGTGCAGCACCGTGACCTTCGCGCCGAGACGGCGGACGAACTCCATGTCGTGCTCCACGACCATCACCGAGCGGTCGCGGGCGATGTCGAGGATCAGCTTCTCGGTCTTCGCCGTCTCCTCGTCGCTCATCCCGGCGACCGGCTCGTCGAGCAGCAGGACCTTCGGGTTCTGGACCATGAGCATGCCGATCTCGAGCCACTGCTTCTGCCCGTGCGAAAGCAGGCCGGCTTTCCGCTCGGCCATGCCCGCCAGCCCGATCCCCTCGAGGACGCCGGCCACGGTCTCCCTGTCGGCCGGGCCCGGCCGCGCGAAGAGCGTCTTCCAGACTCCCCGAGGCCCCTTGAGTGAAAGCTCCAGGTTCTCCCGGAGGCTGTGCTTCTCGTAGACCGTCGGCGTCTGGAACTTGCGGCCGATGCCCAGGTTGGCGATCTCATAGTCCCGCAGGAGCGTCAGGTCGGTGGACTCGCCGAAGATCGCCCGCCCGGACGTCGGCTTCACCTTCCCGGAAATCACGTCGATGAGCGTCGTCTTCCCCGCCCCGTTGGGCCCGATGACCACGCGCAGCTCGCCTTCCTCGATGTAAAAGCTCAGGGCGTCGAGCGCCTTGAAGCCGTCGAAGCTGACCGTGACGGCGTCGAGCGTGAGGATCGAGGGGCGAGTCAAGGGGCGACCTCCTCCGTGACGGGCCGGTTGCGCGACGTCCATCGCGCCCGGAGCTCGCCGAGGCGGCGCGGGAGGCTGACGAGGCCGTCGGGAAGCCACATGACGACGATGATGAAGAGGGCTCCGAGGGCGTAGAGCCAGGAGCCCGGGAAGGCGGAGGTCAGCCAGCTCTTGAGGGCGTTGACGGCGAGGGCGCCGACCACGGGACCGATGAGGGTGCCGCGGCCGCCGACGGCCACCCAGATGGCGATCTCGACGCTGAAATCGGGGCGCATGATCTCGGGGTTGATGATGCCGACCTGGGGGACGTAGAGGGCGCCGGCGAGGCCCGCCAAGCCGGCGGCAACGGCGAAGACGAAGAGCTTGAAGCCGACGGGCGAGTAGCCGGAGAAGCGCACGCGGTTCTCTCCGTCGCGGATGGCTTCGAGGACGCGGCCGAGCTTCGAGAGGACGATCCAGCGGCAGAGGAGAAACGCGCCGGCAAGCGACGCGGCGGTGGCGACGAAGAGTCCGCGCAGGGTGGACGTCGATTGCAGGCGGCTGCCGAGGATCGTCTTGAAGTCCGTCAGGCCGTTGTTGCCGCCCAGGCCGAACTCGTTGAGGAAGAAGAGCAAGCAGAGCGCGTACGTGAGGGCCTGGGTGATGATCGAGAAGTACACGCCGCGGATGCGGCTCCGAAAGGCGAACCAGCCAAACCCACAGGCGAACGCCACGGGCACCGCCAGAGCCGCGGCGGCGGCGAAGGAGAAAGTTCGGAACGGCGGCCAGTACCAGGGCAGCTTCGCCCAGTTGAGGAAGACCATGAAGTCCGGCAGCTCGTTGTTGTACTGGCCCAGCTTGCCGATGCCGAGCATCAGGTGCATGCCGAGGGCGTAGCCCCCCAGGGCGAAGAAGACTCCCTGCCCCAGGCTGAGGATTCCCGTGTAGCCCCAGATGAGGTCCATTCCCAACGCGAGGATCGCGTAGGTCAGAAATTTTCCCAGCAGCGTGAGGTGGAAGTCGGACACGTGCAGCGCGCTCGTCGCGGGCAAGGCCCCGTTGAGGAGCGGGACGACGACGACGGTCGCCAGCGTGGCGGCGGCGAAGGCGGTCCAGCCGCGCCGGGTGAACAGGCGGGGTTCAGGCGTCGGCATGGCGTCCCCGGACGGCGAAGAGCCCCGACGGCTTCTTCTGCAGGAAAAGGATGAGCAGGACGAGGACGGCCACTTTGGACAGGATCGGGCCCCATTTGGGGAGGGAGCCTCCGATGATCGTCTCGAGGATCTTGTTCACGCCGCCCATCCCGAAGGCCGCGACCAGGGTTCCCGCGAGCTTGCCCACGCCGCCGAGGACGACGACCATGAAGGCGTCGACAATGTAGGTCTGCCCGAGGCCCGGGCCCACGGTGCCCAGCTGGCTCATCGCGCATCCGGCCATCCCCGCCACGCCGGCGCCGAGCGCGAAGGTCAGGGCGTCGACCCGCGGCGTCGCCACGCCCAGACAGGCCGCCATCGAGCGGTTCTGCATGACGGCGCGGATGCGCAAGCCGAAGGGCGAGCGCCAGAGGAGCAGGTAGAGGCCCAGCAGGCAGGCCAGGCTGAACACCAGGATGAAGAGGCGGTTGTAGCCAAGGACGAAGCCGCTCGCGGGCTCGAAACCGCCGGACAGCCAGCCCGGGCTCCGGATGTCGACGTTGGCGGCCCCGAAGATCGTGCGGACGGCCTGCTGCAGGATGAGGCTGACGCCCCAGGTCGCCAGCATGCTCTCGAGTGGGCGTCCGTACAGGTGGCGCAGGAGCAGGCGCTCGACGACGAGGCCCAGGCCGCCCGCGACGGCGAACGAGACGGGCAGCGCCAGCACGAAGTACGCGCCGTAGGCGCCCGGGAAGGAGCGGGCGAAGACGTTCTGCACGACGTACGTGGCGTACGCCCCGAGCATGAGCATTTCGCCGTGAGCCATGTTGATCACGCCCATGACCCCGAACGTGATCGCGAGCCCGAGGGCCACGATCATCAGGATGGAGCTGAGGCTGAGCACCTCGAAGACCGTGCTGGCCGTCTGCGCGTAGCTTTGGCGCTCCTCGAGGCGTCGCACGGCGCCCTGCAGCGCCGCCTGAACCGCCGCGTCGGGCTCGATGCCCGCCTCCAGGCGCGCCCGGATCGGCCCGAGCACGTCCATCCCGCCGCGTTCGCCCAGCCGCTCGGCCGCTCCCCGCCGCGTCGCCGCGTCGGCGTCGGCCAGCCGGATCAGGTCGATCGCCTCCTCGAGCGCCCGTCGGACCCGGCGCTCGCCCTCGACTTTGAGCGCCTCCTCGAGGAACGGCATCGACTCCGGATTCGCGTCGGTGCCCATGCGCAGGGCCGCGAGGCGGCGCGCCTCTACGTCCGGGCTCGCCAGGCTCAGCCGGCTCAGCACCGGGGCGATCTTCAGCTTCAGCGAGTTCGTCGCGACGACCCGGGA
Organism: Planctomycetota bacterium; assembly: GCA_036383955.1. Classification (GTDB taxonomy): domain Bacteria; phylum Planctomycetota; class MHYJ01; order MHYJ01; family JACPRB01; genus JACQFK01. The sequence continues at coordinate 17,683 of DASVNH010000034.1, forward strand.
AAGGGACGCGACGTCCCTCAGCCCCTCCAGCGGCGCGCCCGTCACCGCGTCCGTGACCGGCACCCACTCCGAGCCGTCGGAGCGGAACTCCTTCCTTTCTTTTTCGCTGGTGACGATCACGACGCGCGGGGACCCTCCTTCAACGGGCAGCGTATAGAGCAGGCCGAGCCGCAGCGCGGTGAGCGCGGGTATGGCGCGGCCGTCGCGGAGCCGGCCCAGGGCGTCGATGGCCGCCTCCTGCGCCTTGCGGTCGCGGGAGGCGAGGCCCAGGATCGCGGCGGGCAGGTCGGGCGCGGGCGGATCCTGAGACGCGGGGGAGGTCGCGCAGAAGGCCGTCAACAGCGCTAGTTCAATCATGGGCTAGACCGGACCCCGTTCGGAGCGGGCGCCTCTCGGCGCCCGCTCCGCCGGGAATCCCAGGCTATTGGGTAGGGGGCTTGGGGACCTTGAATTTGGGTTCCGTGGCGTTGCCGGACAGATGCGGCCAGTTCCAGTCGGCGACCTTGTCCTTGGAGTCCTTGACGAACTTGCTCCAGGGCTCGGCCTTGACGAGGCCCTTGGTGCGCCAGACTTCCTGGAACTGCCCGTCGGCGAGGATCTCCCCGATGATGACGGGCTTCTTGAGATGGTGGTTGGCTTCGTCCATCTGCACCCAGCCGCCGGGCGCGAGGAACCACTGCCCCTGGATCGCCTGGCGGACGGCGTCGACGTTCAGCGAGCCGCATTGCTCGACGGCCTGCCGCCAGATGTTCACCCCGATGTACGCGGCTTCGATGGGGTCGTCGGTGACGCGCTTGGCGCCGCCGGGGAGCTTGTTCTTGTCGCAGTAGGCCTTGAAGCTCTTCACGAAGACCTTGTTCTGAGGCGTGTCCAGACACTGGAAATAGTTCCAGGCCGCGAGGTGGCCGACCAGGGACGTCGTGTCCATGCCGCGCAGCTCGTCTTCGGCCACGCTGAACGCGACGACCGGGCATTTCTCGGACGTGAGGCCCTGGTTGGCGAACTCCTTGTAGAACGGCACGTTCGAGTCGCCGTTGATGGTCGACACGACCGCCGCGCCGCCCGCCGCGGCGAACTCCTTCACCTTGCGGACGATCGTCTGGTAGTCCTGGTGCCCGAACGGCGTGTACTCCTCCATGATGTTCGCCTCGGGGATGCCGGCGGCCATCAGCTGGGCGCGCAGGATCTTGTTGGTCGTGCGCGGGTACACGTAGTCCGTCCCGAGCAGGTAGAACTTCTTCCGCGAGCCGCCCTCCTTCGAGAGCAGGTAGTCGACGGCCGGCCCCGCCTGCTGGTTCACCGCCGCGCCCGTGTAGAACACGTTCCGGGAGCACTCTTCCCCTTCGTACTGCACGGGGTAGAAGAGCAGGCCGTTCTCCTTCTCGAAGACGGGCAGGACGGACTTGCGGCTGACCGACGTCCAGCAGCCGAAGACGACGGACACTTTGGCCTGCACGAGCAGCTCCTTCGCCTTCTCGGCGAAGAGCGGCCAGTTGGACGCCGGGTCGACGACCACCGGCTCGATCTTCCGCCCCAGCACGCCGCCGGCGGCGTTGATCTCCTCGATCGCCATCAGCGTCACGTCCCGCAGCGAGACCTCGCTGATCGCCATCGTTCCGCTGAGCGAGTGCAGGATGCCGACCTTGATCGGCTCCGACGACGTCGATTCCTGGCCCCGCGCCCGCGCCGCCATGACGACGCACGCGAGCAGGACCCCCGCGATACCCCTCCAGAGCTTCATCTGCGATCCTCCTATTCGTTTCGTTTACAGGTCAAAACTGGAACTGCGTGCCCAGGACGAACGAGTGGCTGACGTCCCGCGTCTCGACGGCGACGTCCTCCGTATCGTTGTCCTGGATCGTGTAGACCGCCGAGATCCGCAGGTTGTGCCCCGCGATGACGTAGTTCACGCCGAAGTCCCAGCGCTCGACGTCCGTGTTGCCGGTCGCAGCCACGTTGATCGGGTCGGCGTCGGAATCAAAGGTCTGGAACCTCACGTGCGGCTGGAACTTGCCCCAGCCGACCTCGTACGGAAGCAGCACGGCTCCCAGCAGAAGCACGCCCGTGCCTTCCCCCGCGAACTCGCCCCGGTCGTAGCTGTAGAAGGCGAATTCTCCCGTCACCACGAAGCCGTCGAACTTCTTCTCGAAAAGGACGTCGAGGCTGAACCCGAGGAAATCCTCCTCCTCAAGGGGGGTGCCTTCGACGTCCGGCTGGAAGAAGAACACGAAGGCCGCCGTCAGGATCTCCTTCTCGCCGTAGTAGGTGCTCGACGTGTAGTAGCCGGCCTCCGGATCCAGGAGGCTCACCACGAAGCGGCCCGAGATCTCCAGGTGGTCCGCGTCGCCGTCGACGTTGTCGCGGCCTTCGAACAGGCCCACCTGATACCGGTAGCGCCCCTTGTCGAATTCCCCCCACACGGCGACGCCGTCGTCGCGGCCCGCGAACTTCGCGGGGTAGGCCTGCACGAGCGGAAAGTCCCAGGTGGCCAGGTAGTAGGGCCCGTCCAGGTTCGCCCGGTCGCTGGGCGGCAGGAAGCGGCCGAGCCAGACCTGCAGCTCGTCCTTGAACTTGAACTTCGCGAGCGCGTCGAGGATCCGCACCGGCTGCTCATCGACGCCGTCGCTGTCGGCCGTGAATTCGGTGTTGAATTCCGCCGACACGATGTCCGTGATCTTGCCCGTCATGTAGATCCGCCCGCTCTCCAGGGCGAAGTCCTTCGAGTAGCCGTCGTGGGCCGCCGCGTCCTCCACGCTCCTGAAGGTGGTGCGCACGCCCCCGCCGACCTTCACCCGGTCGTACCATTTCTCCTCCACGGGGTCGGCCAGCTCGGCCGCGTTCCCGCCCTTCTCCGGCTTCTTCTCTTTCTCCAGCGCTTCGAGGCGCTTCTCCAGCCGCTCGATCGTTTTTTGTTGATCCGCGTCCTGCGCCGCGGCGACGGCCGCCGTCGCCAGCAACGCGGCGGAACACAACACCCCACTCCTGAAGTTCCCCATGGTCCATCCTTGCTTGGTAGACCTAAGACCGTTCCCCAACTCCCCCGCGCGTACGAACGCGAGCATCGCGGCGCCACGATGCAACGCCCGGCGGGCCTGCCCCGGCTCCAGGCCGGGGAACGAAGCGTGATATGCAATCGCGATGCCAACCCAAGATCGTCGAGACAAGCACGCGCGAGCTAGCGTGGAAGAAAGAGCGAGACCACACGCTCAGGTATGAAATCGCAAATGAATCCCACAGCGGGGTGTGCGTCTAGCCGGCGTCGAGGTGGGCCAAGTCACCGAAAGTGCGGCCTCCATGAAGCGCGATCGTTCCGCTCCGGATCGCCGCGACGACGGCGATCAATAGCTCGCCGCGGACATCACGGCCATTCAGGTGCGGACGGAGTTCCCGATCACGACGGACCCCTTCAAGTACCGGCTTTTGGAGATCGTGGGATCACGAGCGCCATCGACTTCACGAAGGACGTCGAGGAGGTCCGCATGAAGGATCACGATGTGAGGGAAGCGGCTCCCGTACCAGCGGCACTAGCGAAGTCGCTGATGGCTACGCCGCCGTAGGCGCCCTCGCGACTTCCTACCTTGGGGGATGTCGAGGTCCTCCTTCCTACATGAGCGTGTCCTGGCACGACCCTTGCTCTCCTTGAGGCGCGCGTTTCGACGCGTACGATACGGAAGGCTAATGGAGAAGGCGGGTGCGCCCCGGCCCGAAGCGGCCTTTTTGGTCCGCTAGCTGGAGGAGCTGCCGGAAGGGGAGCCGGCGGCTCGGCAGCGCGCGGCGGAGCGGGCGCTCCTGCTTCTCGGCATCACGTTCAACGTCCGCGGCCATCAGGCGGGGACGGAGAAGGTCTGGCCCTTCGACCTTCTCCCCCGCCTGGTGGCGCGCGACGAGTGGCGCCGGCTTGCTGGCGCCAGGCGGCTGACTGAGTTTGGTACTCCCAGTAGGCCTGCTGGTAGCGCTGGGCCGAATAGCAGGCCGGATTGCTACCTTCGAGGCTCGTACCGCGTCGCCACCGCCCCCGAGGCGAACTCCTGCCGGCTCACGAGCTTCAAGTCGACGCTCTTCGACAGCCCCGCGAACAACGTCGGCCCGTGGCCCGCCACCCTCGGATGCACCACGAACTCGTACTCGTCGATCAATCCCAGCTCCGCCAACGCCAGCGGGAGCTTCACGCCTCCCGTGAACAGCCCCTTGCCGGATTCTTGCTTCAGCCGCCGAACGGCCTCCCCCAGATCCCCGCGCACGAGCTCCGCGTTCCAATCGACCCGGTCCAGGGTGCTCGACACGACGTACTTCTTCGCCGCGTCGATCGTCCGCGCGAAGGGTTCCGTCCATTCGGGCCTCGCGACGTCCCGCGCCGGCGGACGAAACGCCGCCTCCATCATTTGGTAAATCACCCGGCCGAAGAGCAGGGCGTCGGCCCGCTTGAAGTTCTCGATCGCGTGACGATGCAACTCTTCGTCCGCGGGGATCCCGCGATGATCGCAGCACCCGTCCAGGGTGACGTTGATGGAATACCGAAGAGGTCTCATGACGTCAGCGTACCGCCGATCTACTTGTCCAGCGCCTTCGGATCGATCGACTTCAACAGCTGGGCGGCCACGCGCCTCTGGGTCTCCCGGGGGTGCTTCAGCATCTCCTTCAGCTCGGGCACGGCGAGCTTCGCGTCCGCGCCCATGCGCCCCAGAATCCCCGACGCGAACCCGACATACCAGTCCTTCTCGGACTTGAGGCCGTCGACGATCACCGGGACGGCCTTCGCCGCGTCCTTGTTGATCCTCCAGAGGGCCTCGGCGGCGCTGAGCCGCGTGCCGACGTCCGGATCCTTCAGCCGCGCCTCGAGGGCGGGCACCGCGGCTTTCGCGTCGGGGCCCAGCAGCCCCAGCGACTGGATCGCCGTGTTCCGCACCACGATCTCGGCATCCTTCTCGAAGGCCTCGAGGAGGGGCGCGGCCGCCCGGGGATCGCGGCCGTAGCCGAGCGCGTGCGACGCCATATGCCGGGCGTAGGAGGCCTTGTCTTTCAGCATCTCGATCAGGACCGGCGTCGCCTCCTGTCCCGCGGGGCCGATGCTGACCAGCAAGGTGATGGCGTCGTGCCGCGCCCGGCCGTCGGGATTGCGGAGCTCCTCCGCGAGAAGCGGCGACGCCGGACCGGCCGACGCCTTGTCGATGCGGAAGAGCGCGACCCCGGCCGTGTAGCGCAGGGGCCGATCCTTCTCGGTCCGGATGATCTTCACGAGGCCGGGAATCGCCGGCTTCGCCTCGGGCCCCATCGCCGCGAGCGCGTCCGCCGCGATGCTCCGGACCTCCTTGTCGTCGAGGGCGGCCGTCAGCGCGGGCACCGCCGCCTTGGCCGCGACGCCGATCCGGCCGAGCGACTCCGCCGCCGACCAGCGGACGCCGGCGTCCGCGTCTTTGAGGGCGTCGATCAACGCCGGAACGCCGGGCGCGCCCAGATCTCCCAGGACTTCCGCGGCGGTCTTGCGCTGCTCTCCCTTCAGCTCGGCGACGACCGCCGGCAGGATCGCCGCGTTGCCGGGCTCGATCGCCGCGAGCGCGGAGGCCGCGGCGAGGCGGACGTCGACGTCCTTATCCTTCAGCAGTTTCACCAGCGCGGGCACGGCCGCTTTCGCCGGCGGCCCGATCCGGCTCAGTTCTTCGGCCGCGTCGGCGCGCGCCGGCCCCTCGAGCGCCGGGAGCAGAGCGGGGACGTCGGCCTCGGTGCCGCCGTTCGGCCCGACGAGCTGCTCGGGGCGATAGGACGTCAGCTTCACGCTCGCCTTGAGCCGACACAGGGGCACGCCGCGGAGCGAGCTGCGGTAATGGATCGCCATGGCGAAGCCGCCCTGGGGGTTGGTCCCGGCGTACGACACGGCGGGGACGACGACTTCCTTGCCCGCGGTCATGTCGACGGCGGCCTGGCGGAGGCGCTCGACGGTGCCCGCGTAAGAGTACAGAATCTCGGGGCAGCCCCGCGTCATCCTCCACCAGGACTCCTCGCCCGCCGCGCTCTCGTACCAGAGGCGGCCGATGTAGGTCCAGAAGACCTTGTCGTTGACGAAGCCGATGGCGACGCGGCCGGGCCTGGCCCAGTCGAGGATCCCCCTCGGCTCGCGCGGGTGGCCGCCGTCGGTGATCTGGTGCTTGAACTGCTCGGCGGGGTTCTTCCCCTTCACGTCGCCGATCTTCTTCCAGAGGATGGCGCGTTTTTCGACGCTCACCTTCTCGACCTGGAGCATGACGATCGAGGTGGACGTCGCGACGACCGTCCCGAGCGAGGGGGCCGTGTCGATGTAGGCGCCGGCGCGGGGCGCCATGAGCCCGAGGAACAGCGCGCCAAGCGGGACCCAGAACGTCGGACGCAACGCCATGAGCGGCCTCCCTTGCTGCCTCTCATAGCTTTCCCGGCCGGGAGTGTAACGCGTCGCTTCACTTCCCTCCGCGGTCGAAGCTCGTCCGACGACATCCCGAGGGGCCGGACGAGCTGTATGACCTCGCGAACGATCCGGACGAGCGCAGAAACCTCGCTGGAGACGAAGCCTCAGCGCGGCGCGGGGACGAGCTGACCCGGCGCCTTCAGGACTTTTTCAGCCGCCACGCCGACCCGAAGTACGACCTCTGGAAGGGCGGCGTCTCCAAAGTACGCCGGCCTCTCTAGATGCCGAAGAGCAGCCGGTCGAGCGGCTGGCTCAGGCTGACCCGATGGCCCACGCGGCGCGCCTGCACGAAGCGGCCGCGGATCTCCATGAGGTGCGGGGCCAGCGCCTTGGCGGCGCGGCGGATGTCGCGCGGATTGCGGACCCGGGCGAGGAACGCCTTGAGCGCGGAAATGGAATCCTTCGGCATGACTGTTTCCCCCTTCGGCCTCTCAACCTGACCCCCTATCATAGCACCTCCCGTCACGAACAGGGGCCCGGAAGGATCGGCGATGTACGATGAAAAACTTCGCCGCGATCCTGGTCCTGGCCGCCGGATGCTCCGGCGTTTCGACGTCCACCGACTACGACCCCCAGGCCGACTTCTCCCGCCTCCGCACCTACGACTGGCTGCCCGGACGTCCCCAGACCGATTCCCTGACCGACGCGCGGATCGCGCGGGCGGTCGACGACGGCCTGCTCGCCCGGGGCTACGCCCGCGCGCCGCGGCCGGACTTCCACGTGGCCTACCAGGTCTCGGTCGGCCGGCGCGTCGACTCGATCCCCGGCTCGTACGGCTGGCGCGGCGGGTACGGCACGGAGGTCCATACCTACGACGAAGGCACGCTCGTCCTCGACGTCATCGAGCCGACGTCCAAGACCCTGCTCTGGCGCGGCACGGCGACGAGCGTCGTCGACCCGAACCGGACGCCCGAGGAGCGCGACGCGAAGATCCGGGAGGCCGTCGAAAAGCTCCTCGCGAAGTTCCCGCCCGGAGGAGCGCGCCGGCCGGCGCCCACGCCATGAGCCTCCTCCTGGCGATCCTGCTCCAGGACACCGCGGCGGAGGGCGAGGTGACGACGGCCATCGAGTCGACGGCCGCCAGGGGCTTCACCTACTCCATCAAGCCGGTCGCGACGATCCCGGACGGCTTCCCCGAGGCGCGGTCGGCGCTGGCGGGCGTCGCCGTGCGGGGCAAGTACCACTGCGGGCTCGCCCGGGCCACGGACGGCGAGTACGAGATCGTCAAGAAAGGCGGAACGGTCGCGGCGAAGTCGGCCCGCGGCTGGCTGCCCCTCGACCAGTACACCTCGCCGCTGCGGCAGGAGGTCGTGCACGCCTTCGACCCCGAAGACAACCGCCTCTGGAACCGCGGGAACGTGACGGCCGGGCGCAAGGCGCTCCAGGAGCTGATCCAGATCGCCCACCTGGTCGACCGGGCGGACGTCGAGAAGCTCACCTCCCTCTCCCGCTCCTTCGGCGAGCTCAAGCGGCTCAAGCCGGCGACGATCGACGGCAAGCCGGCGGCCGTCTACGAGGGCGACCTGACGGACACGGCCGCGTTCGACCTCCTCCAGGGCCCCTTCGAGGAGCTGGTGAAGCGCGGCACGCTCGCGTTCCGGGACGTCTCCGGCGTGGGGCGGATCTATCTCCAGGGCGGCTTCGTCCGCCGCGTGCATCTCAAGGCCCAGGGCGCCTACGGCTACTACGACGACGACGAAAACACGCGGCGCAAGGGGCTCTGCGCGCTCGAGGTCGTGGCCGACCTGACGAAAGTCGGCGAGACCGAGGTCGCCGTGCCGAAGGAAGCCGCCCTGATCCTGGAGAAGCCGTCCGGCCCCTAGTCTCCCCCAAAAAGCGGTACCATCCAACGAGCGGCGGGTGGTCGTTATTTTCCCGTAACGACCCATACCCGACCGTACATGGGTACCGCGAGTGGATAACGACGAGATCGATCGGGCCGTTGGCGACGTCCTGTCGGGGCGTCTCGACGCCTATCGCGAGCTGATCGCGCTCGCCGAGGGCCGCGTCCGCCTCGTCCTCGCTTCCCTCTCGCCCGATCCGACCTCCATCGACGACCTCGCGCAGGAAGTCTTCCTCCATATCCACGACCGCCTCCGCGACTACCGGCCCGGCACCGACTTCCTCGCCTGGGTCCGCGAGGTCGCCCGCAATTTCGCCCTCAACGAGCGCCGCCGCTGGTTCCGCCGCCGCGAAGCCACCCGCCGCTACCGCGTCCGCCTCGAGCGCGTCCTCGAGGAGGATGTCGCCCGCGTCAGCGACGACGACGCGGCGCTCGACGCCCTCCGCGACTGCGTCGGCCGCCTGGAGAAGACCTCGCGGTCGGTCGTCGAAGCCTATTACTGGGACGGCCGCCCCGGCCCCTCGATCGCCGAGGCCCTCGGCCGCTCCGCCGAATGGGTCCGCATCATCCTCCACCGCGCGCGCGCCGCCGTCGGCCGCTGCCTCGATTCCAAGGGGGTCCTCCATGGACCCTAAGCGCCTCGAGACGCTCGCCGCCGCCTACGTCGACGGCACCCTCGACGAAGCGGCCGCCGCGGAGCTGCTGAGCCTGGTCGAGGCGGATCCCGACGTCCGTCGCGAGCTGCTCCTCCACATCCGGACCGACCGCCTGCTTCGCGCGGCGCGCGGCGTCGACGCCGACCCCGTGATCCGCGCCATCGCGTCCCGCCGCGCGAACTTCTCGACCCGGGTGATCGCGCGGATCCCGCGGCGCCCCGGCCCGAAGCCCTGGACGCTGCTCCTCAGCCTCGTCGCGATCGCCCTGTTGAGCGTCGTCGCGGTGGTCGCGAGCCGTCCCGCGCCGACGCCTCCGCGCCCGGCACCAAAGGAAGACGTCGTCAAGATCCCGAGCCCCACGCCCGAGCCTCAGCCGGTTCCCGTTCCCGTTCCGGTCGCCGCTCCCGTTCCGGTTCCGGTTCCCGTTCCGGTGCCGATTCCCGCTCCGGCTCCGGTTCCCGCGCCCCCGCCGGTCCCCGTTCCGGTTCCGGGTCCGGTTCCGGTTCCGGCTCCGGTTCCCGCTCCCCCCACGCCGACGGTGATCGAAGCCGCGGTCGCGACGTTGGAAGGCGGACGCGACCTGAAGGCCGGCGAAACGGCGGCGGGCCGCGCCGCGATCCGCTGGCCCGACGGCACCCGCGTGGAGCTCGCCGACGGCGCCGAGCTGAGCGAGCTGCGCGCGAACGGCGGCCGCCTCACGCGCGGCGCGCTGACCGCGACCGTCGCCAAGCAGGTCCGCGCGTTCACCATCGCCACGCCGCACGGGGAGGCCGTCGTCCTCGGCACGCGCTTCACGCTGCGCGTCGACGCCTCGGGCTCGTTCCTCGAAGTCCATGAAGGCAAGGTCCGGCTCAAGCGCCTCGACGGGATGTCGGTGGACGTCGCCGCCGGCCTCTCCGCCACGGCCGCGAAGGGTGTCCCGCTCGCCGCGAAGCCCGCGCTCCGGACGCTCGCGTTCCAGGACGGCGTCTCGCCCGACCCGACGTACGCCGGCACGCGCGACACGTCGATCTCGCAGTTGAAGCCGGCGGAAAACCGGGGCGGGGACGCGCAGCTCATGCTGTTCCGCGGGTCGGAAGGCATGGAGACCAGCCTGCTGCGCTGGGACCTCTCCGCGATCCCGCCCGGCAGCCGGATCGTCTCGGCCGAGGTCACGCTCTTCGTCACCGGCGCGCTGACGGCGCCCGGCTGGCGCCTTCACGAGCTGCGGCGCCCGTGGGAGGAGCGCGAGGCGACCTGGAAGTCGCCGTGGCAGATCGCCGGCGCGCAAGGCGATCAGGATCGGGGCCGGCCGGCCGGGGTCGTCGCGCCGCTCGTCCCCGGCTCCATCACCCTTCCCCTCAGCGAGGCCGTCGTCCAGCAATGGGCGGCGGGAGCGAATTTCGGGCTCGTCTTCGTCCCCGCGGGCGGCAGCGCCAAGTGGGGCGTCGAATCGCGCGAAACCGCGCGGCCCGAACGACGACCGCGGCTCGCCGTGACGTTCATACCCCCCATCCGCTAGGAGAAAACGATGATGTCGACCCTTCTCGCTCTGATACTGCAGGCCGGCGACCCCCAGCTGAAGACGGACCACCCCCACTACCCGGGGGAAGGGGCGTTTTCGACGCCCGCCAAGTGCCTGCAGGCGGCCTGGGCGACGCCGCGCGGCGCGCTGGGAAGCGGCACGCCACGCGAGAAGATGATCCGGCTGTTCCTCTGGCGCGCGGAGACCTACGCCCACCTCTCCTCGCCCGCGGTCTACAACCTGCCGGGACGGACGCCGAAGCCGACCGCGGATGATCCGCTCATGATCGACTACGACGCGATGCGCGGGCTCTTCTCGTACGGCTGGGGCCTCTGCGGCACGAACCACGGACAGATGCGCGTCTTCGCGGAAGCGGCCGGATGGACGGACCGCCGGCGCGGCCTGCAGGGCGACACGGGCTACGAGGTCTTCGTCGACGGCGGCTGGCGCTACTTCAACACCGACCAGTACACGCTGCACTTCCTCTCGAACGATCCGGCCGCCCACTTCGCCTCGGTCGACCAGGTCGTCAGCACGAACCACCGTTACATCGAGTGGAATCCGGACCTCGGCCTCGGCTACCGCCTGCCCCAGGCCAACACGCACGGGCAGTACCAGGATTTCGCCGGCGTGACGGGCACCGTCGCGAACCGCTCCCAGCAGTGGCGCGGCTACTACACGGGCGTCTGGAACATCCTCCCGGCCGCCAGCACCAAGATGTACGGCGAAGGCTACACGGCCACGCCCGTCGCCGTCCGCCTCAAGCGCGGCGAGACGTTCACGCGCTGGATGGCGCCCGGCGGCGCGCAGACCGAGCTCGGCCTCGCCGGCCCCGCGTGGTGGGGCCACGACGGCGCGGCGCCCTTCGCCGAGCACTCCTTCGTCCAGAACGCGCCCGCGCGCGACGAGATCCCCGGCGGCGCCGAGGAATCCGACGGCAACTCCCGCCACGGCAACGTCTGCTTCGACTGGAACCCCGACCTCGCCGCGGGCGAGCACCTCGACGGCGCGCTCGCGGTAAACGGCACCCTGACGTCCGGCGGCGCCCCCAAGCTCGCGGCGAGCGGCGCCGCGAACATCACGTTCCACCAGTACACGCCGTACACGATCGCGGGACGTCCCGTCGGCGGCCTCGACCCGGCGCTCGCGTCGCTCGACGGCGCCGTGCTCAGCGCGAACGCCGTCGGTACGGTGGCCGTCGAGCTCTCCGTCAACGCCGGCGCCACCTGGACGTCGATCGGCTCCCTCGCCGGCGCGGCGGCGTCGATCGACTTCACCGATGCCGTCAAGGGCCGCAATCAGTACCTGCTGCGGCTGTCGTTCGACGGCGGCGAAGGCCTCAACTCGCTGCGCCTCCGCACCCTGGGCATGATGAACCAGGGCGTGTATCCGACGCTGAAGAACGGCTCGACGTCCGTCACGTACACGGCGGGCAACGCCGGCGCGATGGAGCTCTCGCCCGATCTCTTCACCGCGGCGTCGGCGAACTCGACGAGCGGCTACGTGCAGAAAGTCGGCGACTCCGGCAACCTGAACCCGGTCCACTACGGCGCCGGCTCCACTTACGCGTACCAGTCGACCAACAACCAGCCCATCAGCACCACCTGGAAGATCCTCCTGCCCGTCGCGGGCGCGGCCTGGAAACGGATCCACGCCGCCGCCGACTATCAGGTGCGCGTGCCGCCGACCGGCGGCCCCTACGGCCGGATCGAGATCTCCCCGGACAACGCCACCTGGACCCAGATCGCGAACACCGCGCCGCCGGCCGACAACGAGCTCAGCCACTTCTGGACCTACGGCGACGGCGCCGCGAGCGGCACGACCTACTATGTGCGCTACACGACCTACAACGGCGGCTACACGGCCGGCATCCGTTACCTGCGGCTCTCCGCGACCTACACGACGCCCGCCTCGGCGGTGCCGGTCAACGTGGCCTATCACTGGAACAACGGCGCGGAGACGTCGAACACCCACGCGGTCGCCGGCGCCTCCGACACCTGGACGATCGCCACGGGCACGATCGCCGCCCAGCGGAAAGTCGTGATGAGCCTGGGCTCGGCCCCGGCCGCGCCCGGCGCCCCGACGATCACCACCCAGCCCCAGTCCCAGACGATCACCCAGGGCCAGACCGCGACGTTCACCGTCGCCGCGTCCGGGGCGACGTCCTACCAGTGGAAGCTGAACGGCGTGGACATCCCCGGCGCCACCTCCGCGTCGCACACGGCGTCGACCGCCGGCACCTACACCGTCGTCGTCACCAACGCCTCCGGCAGCGTGACGAGCTCTCCCGCGACGCTCACGGTGAATCCGGCGGGCGGCGGCGGATCGCCCGTCACGGTCGCGCTGACGGCCGTCGAGGACACCTACCTCGACCAGTTCCTGCCGACGGACAACAACGGGCATCTGGACCGGATCGACGTCCGCTGGTACGACGCGGGCGCGGGCCTCGTGGAGCACATGCAGACCCTGCTCCGCTTCGACCTCTCGTCGATCCCGGCCGGCTCGACGATCACCGCGGCGACGCTGACGCTGCACAACACGCGCGCGGCGGCGAACGGCGCGGGGGACGTCGTCAGCCTGGGCCGCGTCACCACGGCGTGGACCGAAGCGCACACGTGGAACATGGGCGTGCCCTCGTCGGTGCCGACGGGCATCCCGATGCCGTCCGTCGCGGGGCTCACGCAGTCGCCGGCCGCGCCGGAACCGTACGCGATCCCGGGCGTCGAAACGCTGGTCCAGGGCTGGGTGGACGCGCCCGCGTCGAACCTCGGGATGCTCATCGCGACGGCGAACAACCTCAACCTGCGCTTCGCGTCGAGCGAGCACGGCACGGCGTCGGCGCGCCCGCGGCTGGACATCACGTACACGTCGGCGGCCGCGCCGCCGCCGGTCGTGACGCCTCCGCCCGTGACCCCGCCCGTGGTCGCCTCGTCCAGCCGGGACAACGACAACGGCGACACCTGCGGCTGCGGGTCGTCGATCGTGTCCGCGCTGCCCGGCGCCTGGCTCGGCCTGCTCCTGCTCCTCGCCCTGACGTTCGCGCGGCGGCCGTAATTCCGTCTCGCGTCCGGGGGGCCAGGTCCGTACATTCTCAGATGAGACTCCTGGCGGTGCTCCTGGGGGCGTCGATCCTGCTGAACATCGCGCTGATCGCGCGGCGTGCCCCTCCCCCGGAGCCCGGCCCGCGGCGCGTCCCGCCGGCTCCGCGGGCCATCGAGGAACGGAACGTCTCCGAAACGACGGAGCTCCTCGTGCTGCGCGAGCGGGTCCGCGAGCTCGAGGCGAGGAAGCCCGAGACGCCGGACGTCGTCGAAGCCCCCGATCGGACGGCCGACTTCCGCGCGAAGCTGGCCCGATCGCTGAAGCTGTCCCGGCAGGGGCGAGCCTGGTTCGGCTACGCGCCCGAAGCGCAGCTGGACCTGACGGAGCTCGGCACGGAGTTCCAGCGGGCCAAGCTCGAACGCTGGGCGAACCCCCGCGCCTACGTCGAACGGCTGGGCGCCGTGCTGGAGCAGACGGCCGCCGAAACGAAGAAGCCGTTCACCGACGCGCAGAAGGCGGAGCTCCGGCGGGCGCTGGAGGATTACGAGGTCACGCTCATGGGTTTCGCCGACAAGGACGCGCTGGCGCGCTTCGTGCACGAGGCCGGGCCGGAGGCCGATCAGCTGAAGCGCCTGCGCGCGTTCGCGACGCCCGAGCTGGAGGGGAAGCTGGCGGCGCTGGGCCAGATCAATCCCTTCACGCCCACGGCGGCCGCCATGGTCGACCGCGCGCAGGCGGAGCAATTCCTCGTCCAGACCTGGGTCGGCGCTTACGGGCTCGAGGAGTCCCAGAAGACCGCCGTGGCGGCGGCCGCGCGCATGTATCTCACGGCGACCGACACCCTCGGCGCGCAGCTGGGCCGGGACGCCATGCCCGGCCGGGAGACCGCCGAGTGGCGCGGCCGCTCGGCCCAGAATCTCGTGGACGCCCTCGCGGCGCTCGAAAGCTCCCTCACGCCGGAGCAGCGCGACCGCCTCCGCCGCCAGCGCCCGCCGGAGCTCCGCGTCTACGACCAGGCCGCCGCCCAGCGCTGGGCCCGCTAAAACCATAAATCGTACAGTGTGATTTATGGTGCGCGTTCACCAGCCCAGACTGCCGAAGTACGCGCGATGCCACATAAGAGCACAAGCACCCAAGCCTACGCCTAACGGGCCCGAAGCCCAGATCCATGAGACCGGGTTTCGGCTCACTGTCGAGAACACCACGGCCAGAAGGATCAGGAGCGGGGCCGCCAAGTATTGCAGTAACCCAAAGCTGCTGACGAAGTCCCGCAATCGGCTGTTGGCCAGAGAGACTTCGTCCGATGGGAGTGCTTCAACCCGCCACTTCACGACGCCTTCCGCAGGGTTGTTGTTCCGGTACTCACGATTGGGAAGCCGGCCATTGGCCCTGCTGTTCATGACCTCGATGTAAGCCGCGACCATAGCGACGTACATCATCAACGCATGCAGAACGCAAAGGCGCACGACGGGGAGTCGTCGCGTGGCGGCCTCAGGCAAGGACCGTGCCTCGACAGGAACCATAAAGTGGACAGTACGATTTATGGTGCGCCGCGGATGACCTTGAGGAACGTGTCGCCGTAGGCTTCGAGCTTGGCGTCGCCCACGCCGTTGACCTCGAGGAATGCGGCAGGCGTGCGGGGCTTCAGGCGGACCATCGAGCGCAGCGCCTTGTCGCTGAAGACCATGAAGGCCGGGCGGCCCTCCTCCTCGGCGATCTTGAAGCGCAGCGCCCGCAGCTTCTCGAAGAGCGCCTTGTCGTCGCCCTGGAGGATGTCGGACGCCAGGTCCGTCTTCGCCGTCACCTTCGGCAGCCGCTTCGGCTTCTGCCGGTCCTTCGGCCCGCCGAAGAGCGAGGCCGTCTCGTCGCCGCGCACGACGTCGAGACCGCGCCGCGTGAGCTTGAGCACGCCGTATTCGCCGTCCGGCTTCAGCAGGTCCTGGTCCATCAGCTGCCGCAGCCAGCCGAAGATCGCGCCCTTGGGCTTCTTGATCAGCCCGAAGACCTCGCTCGCACCGTGCCCGCGCTCCTCGACCCGATCGGTCATTTCGCCCGCGAGCACCTCGGCCACATAGGAGATTCCGTAGCGCTGGCCGAGGCCGTCGACACCCTGCAAGAGCTTCCGCGCCAGGTCGTCCGAGTCGCCGCGCGACGCGATGGTCCCCGTGCAGACGTCGCAGGCGCCGCAGCCCTCCCGCTCCCAGGCCTGGCCGAAGTACTCCACCAGGTGCCGGTGCCGGCAGCGCGGCCGCGAGCAGAAGCCGTACATCTCCCCGAGCATGCGGATCTTCTCGTCCGCGTCGCCCGCGTCGTTCTTCTCGATGATCGACCGCCAGAGCTGATAGTCCTGCCCGCCCCAGAAGAGCACGCAGTCCGACGGCCCGCCGTCGCGGCCCGCCCGCCCCGTCTCCTGCTGGTAGTGCTCCAGCGACTTCGGCATCGCCGCGTGCAGCACGAAGCGGATGTCCGCGCGGTCGATGCCCATCCCGAACGCGACCGTCGCGACCACGACGTCGATCTCGCCCGCCGTGAACCGGTCCTGCGTCGTCGTGCGCGCGTCGTCGTCCATCCCCGCGTGATACGGGGCCGCCTTCACGCCGCTGTCCTGGAGGGTTTCGGCGATGTCGTCGACGTCCGCCCGCCGGATGCAGTACACGATGCCCGGCTGCCCCGGCCTGGCCTTCACTTCGCGGAGGACGTCGGCCGTCGCGTCGCCGCGCTCGACGGCCCGGTAGTTCAGGTTGGGGCGGAAGAAGTCGCCGACGAGCACCTCGGCGTGGTCGAGGCCGAGCTGGTTCACGATGTCCTCGCGGACGCGCGGGGTGGCCGTCGCCGTGAAGGCGTGCACCGGCACGCCGGGGAACTCGCGCTTGAGGCGGCCCAGCTCGCGGTATTCCTGGCGGAAGTCGTGGCCCCAGTGGCTGATGCAGTGGGCCTCGTCGATCGCGAACGCGCCGATGTTGGCCTGGGTCAGCAGCGTGCCGAACGCGCCGACGCCGAAGCGCTCGGGCGCCACGAAGATCAGGCGGAACTCGCCCTTCGCGACGCCCGCCGAGACCCGCCGGCGGTCCGCCGCGTCGAGGCTCGAGTTGTAAAAGGCCGCCGGGATGCCGCGCGAGAGGAGGCGGTCGACCTGGTCCTTCATCAACGAGATGAGGGGCGAGACCACGACCGTCGGGCGCGTCGAGAGCAGCGCGGGCGCCTGGTAGCAGAGAGACTTGCCGCCGCCCGTCGGCAGCACGACGAGCGCGTCGCGGCCCGCCACCGCGGCGGCCATCGCCTCGCCCTGCAGCGGGCGCAGGGCGTCGAACCCCCAATGCTTCTGGACGACCTCGAGAAGCCTCTCCACCGGCGTCCATCCTACGGAATCGGGAAGCGGGAAGCGAGAATCGGGCGCCGGGATGTTACGAAGCATCCAGGATGATTTGTAACAACCCGGCTATGCTGAACGCATGACCTGGATCAAGACGCTTCCCCTCTCGACGGCCCAAGGCGCGCTCAAGGAGGCCGTCGAGGCCCAGCGGCGCTACTACCCGCCGGAGTACGCGCAACCGGTGCCCGGCCTGCCGGAGAAGGACGGCGAGGGCATCGTCGCGGCGCACAGCCTGATCCCCGAAGCGCTGCGGCACGCCTTCTCGACCTTCGGCGCGCTCATGGATCCCGCGCTGCCGCTGAGTCGGCGGCGCCAGGAGCTGATCGCGGCGGCGGTGTCGACGGCCAACCAGACCGCCTACTGCTCCCTCAGCCACGTCCACTTCCTGAAATGCGCGGGCGGCGACATGGCCGCCCTGGATGAGGTCGACCGCCTCCTCGTCGACTACGCGACCCAGGTCACCCGGGACGCCACGAAGATCGGCCCGGAGCACCACGCGAAGCTGCGCGCGGCCGGCTTCGACGACCGCGGCATCCTCCAGATCACCCTCATCGCGGCCTGGTTCAACTACATCAACCGGGTCGCGGACGCCCTGGGCGTCGGACGGTCCTGACAAAAAGCGCGCGAGATCCCGGCCTCCCGCGCGAACGGAGAGGAGAGGGAGATCGCCATGATGTCGAAGACCGTCGCGCTGGCGCTGCTGCTCGCCCTCGCGGGCGGCGACGAGAAGGGGAGCGACCGGGCCCCGCTCGGCGATCCGCGGTTCCACCCCTCGGCCGAACGGCCGGTGGGCTGGCGCGGGGACGGCAGCGGCCGCTTCCCCGCCGCGACGCCGCCGACGGAATGGCACCGCCGGCCGAAATCGGCCTTCGTCGGCCTGCGGAGCCTGGGGGCCAAGCCCAAAGGCGCCGGCGCGGAGGGCCCGCCGCTGAACATGGGCCTGGTGCGCGAATGGATGATCGTCGGGCCCTTCGAGGCGAAGGACCACGCGGGCGCGATCGAGGAGATCGCGGCGCCCAACGAGAGCGTGCTGCAGCCCGCCGCCGGGCAGAAGGTCCTCGGCAAGGAGTGGACGGGCCACAGCGTCTCGGTCACGAAGCAGGTCGGCGCGAACGGGCGCCTGGTGCTCGACTTCGGACAGGCCTACGGGAAGACCGAGAAGCTGGGCGCGCAGAACAAGCCGGGCACGCTGGAGCCGCTCGTGGCCTACGCGGCTTCGTATCTTTTCGCCCCCGACGCGCTCCAGGCCCGCCTCCGCGTCCAGGGCCAGAAGCTGAAGGCCTGGATCAACGGGGCGCCCGTGAAGATCCCGGCGCAGTACGATCCCGATCCCGTCGTGGAGCTCCGCCCCGGCTGGAATCTGCTCACGGTCAAGTCGGCCTGCACGAAGGAGATCTGGAACCTCTCGGCCACCTTCACGCCGTCGGCGACCTCCGGCTACGAGACCCGGAACATCGCCTGGATGGCGCCGATGCCGGGCGCGAGCTGGAGCTCCCCCATCGTCGTGGGCCCCCGGATCTTCGTGGGGGCCGACGCGGGGACGCTGGTCTGCCTGAACAAGGCCGACGGCCGGACGCTCTGGACGCGGAGCACGACCTTCTACCACGCGGTGGCGGAGGAGGAGCGGGCGAAGGTCCCCGACCTGGCCCCCAAGGTCCAGGAGCTCGACCAGATGATGCTCGCGCTGCCGGACGACCTCAACGCCGCCCTCTCCGTCGACGGCGCGGCCGCGGAGGGCAACGCCGCGCTGCGGGAGAAGATCAAGCGGAAGACCGACCTCGAGCGGTCGATCCACGCCGCGATGGCCAAGGCGGACCGCAAGAAGTACGACTGCTGGGACAACGACCGCTACACCTCGACGCCCACCCCGGCCAGCGACGGGAAGCACGTCTTCGCGGCCTTCTGGGGCGGCAACAAGGGCATCGGCGCGAACGCCGTCGTCTGCTTCGACCTGGAGGGGCGCCGGATCTGGACCCAGTTCACGGGCCAGACGGGGATCCCCGAGCACGGGACGCACGCGTCCCCGGTGCTCAGCGGAAACCATCTGATCTACCTGTCGGGCTCCACCCTGTTCGCCTACGAGAAGGCGACCGGGAAGGTCGCCTGGCAGAAGAAGAAGGACACCTTCCCCGGGGCGAGCCCGGTGCCTCTCAAGCTGGGCGGCGGCGACGCGGTCTACGTGCCCCAGTTCGGCATCTTCCGGAGCGCCGACGGCCTCGAGCTCTGGAAGGCCGACGTGGCCCCGACGATCCCCACCCCCGTGGCGGCCGACGGCGCCGTCTACGGATTGGCCGAGGACACCTACTTCTCGTTCATGCTGGGCGCCGACGGCAAGCCGAGCGGCATGGTGAAGAAGCCCTGGAAGGAGATCAGCCTCCGGCTGGGCGGCACGTTCGCGGACAGCGTGATCGGCTCGCCGCTCTACGACGGCGGGCTGGTCTACGTCGCGAGCGAGGGCGGCGCGCTGACGGTCGTGGAGGGAAGGACGGGCCGCCAGGTCTACACGAAGGCGCTGGATTCCCTCAATCCCCGCCTCACCTGGGTCTTCGTCGTCGGCATCTGCACCGGCCCGACTCTGGCGGGCAAGACGATCCACATCCGCGACGACCAGGGCCAGACGATCGTGATCGACCGCGGCCCCGCCTACAAGGAGCTCGCCCGCAACGTCCTCTGGGAGCTGCAGACGAACGGCGTCCAGCAGGAATCGCAGAGCAACCCCTGGTACGAGGGCGGCCGGATGTACTACCGCACCCAGAACTTCCTCTACTGCGTCGGCGAACGATAGCCGGGACGTCCTAGAGCGTCATCCCGCCGTCGATGACCAGGTCCGCGCCCAGCGTGAAGCCGGCCTCCGACGAGCAGAGATAAAGCACCGCCTCCGCGATCTCGTCGCCCGTGCCGAAGCGCCGCAGGGGGACCTGGGACTGGATCCACTCCCGGGTCTCCTTCAGCTTTTCGTCCGGCAGGCCCATCCGCTTCAGGATGGCGCTCTCGATCGGCCCGGGGCTGATCGAGTTGACCCGGACGCCGCGCGAGACCAGGTCGGCCGACATCGTGCGCGCCATGTTGAGGACCGCCGCCTTCGCCGGGCCGTACACCGTGGTCCCCGGCATGCCCTTGTGGGCGTTGATCGAGGCGTTCAACACCACGCCCGCGCCTTTCGAGAGCAGGGGCAGCGCCTTCTGGACCGTGAAGAACACGCCCTTCACGTTGATGTCCATGATCTCGTCGTAAAAGGCCTCGGTGACCTGGTCGAAGGGCAGGAAGCGCCCGACGCCGGCGTTGACGAAGAGCGCGTCGATCTTCCCGTGCTTCGCCTTGACCTTCTCCATCAGCGCGTCGAGGTCGGCGAGCTTCGACGCGTCCGCCCGGACCGCCGTCGCGCCGAGGCCGATCTCCGCCTCCGCCGCCTTCAGGGTCTTCTCGTCGCGTCCGCTGATCACGACCGCCGCGCCTTCGCGCGCGAACGCCTTCGCGGTCGCCAGTCCGATGCCGCTGTTGCCGCCGGTGACGACGGCGACCTTCCCTTCGTAGCGCTTCATGGGATCTCCCTCCCGCATTCCGCTTGAACTCTCATTCTCCACATCCCATTCCCGGAATGTCCAGGCCGGACGCGGTGTCTCATCCCCAGGGAACGGGGGGTGGAATGAAACGGGGATCGGAAGTCGTCTACTGCTTCAAGTGCGGCACGCGGCTGCTGGGTAGGGACTTTGAAGCGGCCGGCGCCCTGCGCTTCGCCGATTTCAACAGCTGCTCCGCCTGCGCCCGGGTCCTCTTCGGATCCTTGAGCGTCCGCCGGCAGAAGCTCTTCGCCGACATCATCGAGCGCACCTACGCGGCCTCCCGCCGCCGCTGATCGCGTCCCGCCGATTTCGTGTGTCACTTCCCCCGCTCGGGTGTCTACTGGGCGATGATGGGCCACGGATGCGGCGACGGCCCCGATGATGCCCTCGCGACGCGGGCTCGGGACGGATGCAAGACCTGTCTCGCGCGGCTTTATGAACGCCACCGCCACGCCGTCGCGCGCTACGTCTTCGAGGCCTTCGTCCGCACGTTCGACGTCGCGCTCGACATCGAGGACGAGGTCTGGAAACGAGTCGTCGAAAACATCGGCGGCTGGACCGGCGATCGCCCGTTTCGCGCCTGGCTGCTGGCCATCGCGCGGAACCACGCGCTCAACTGCTTGCGCCACGAACGCCGCGCGCCCGAGCTTCCCGCGCCGCCCGACGTCCCCAGCCCTCTCGACGCGCTGACCTCCGCGGAATCGCGCGACGCCGCGGTCCGCCTTGTCCGCGCGCTGCCCGAGGAGCTTCGCGAGGTCTTCGTGCTCCGCGTCGTCTTCGATCTCGCGCCGCGCGTCCTGGCCGAGATGTTGGAGGTCCCTCTCTCGACGATCCGCGGGCGCCTCTTCCGCGCCCGCAAGCTGCTGGCCGAAAGCGTGAGCCATGACGTGCGTTGACATCCAGCAGGCGATTTCGAGCGCGCTCGACGGCGAGGACGCGCCCGACGTCCGCGGCCACCTCGCTTCCTGCGCCGAGTGCGGCCGCTTCGAGGCCGCGTGCCTCGGAGTCGCGGAGACCTACCGAGCGGCCGTGCTCGCGTCGGATCGAGTGCTGCGAAAGCTCGACGCTCCGCGCGCCCGGCCACGCTTCCCGCTCGCGCTCGCGGCCGCCCTCCTGCTCGCCGCGTTCGCCCTGCCGTCGTCCAAGCCCGCTCCGGAGCCGAAGGCGGCCGCGCCGATCGCCATCGAGATCCCGGACCTGCCCGCGAGCCTCCGCGGCGAGATGGACGTCGATCTCCTCGCCGTCGCGCGCGACCTGCCCCTGCGGCTCGGCGATCCCTGGCCCGCGGACGAGGTCCTGCCGCGGAGCGTGGCCGAGTGAACCGGCGCGAGTTCGTGCTGAGCGGCGCGGTCGCCGCGGCCGGGCAGGACGCGCCGGGCTTTCGCGTGGGGTCCGTCGACCTCCGCCTCTGCTACGATCCCGCCCGGTACGCGCGCGTTCAGGAGGTCGCGGCGGAGGTCGCCGCCCTCCGGGATCGCTACGCCAGAGAGGTCCGCGAAAAGCGGAAGGAGCAGGCGGACTTCCAGGACGCGGCTTCCGCCGCGCCTCCTCTGTCCGAGATCTACGTCGAGAAGGTCCGCAAGGCCGGGCACGCGGAGTACGACGTCAAGGTCCTGCAGGAGGTGTCGCGGCGCCGCGTGCGCGAGCTCGCCAAGGATCTCCACGCGCGCGTCTACGCCGAAATCCTCCGCGTCACCCGGAGCGTGGGCGACCGGATGAAGATGAACCTGGTCCTCCGCGAGGGAGAGCCGCGCCTCGCCGACGACGACGCCGACGGCCTGGCCATGCTGACGCGCGAGGTTCTGCACCTCGGCGGCGCCGTCGACCTGACGCCCGCGGTCCTCGCCCAGCTCAACGCCGACTGGGCGGCCGCCTGGACCTGCGCCGCCTGCAAGCGCAAAGTCGCCCCGCCCGCCTGCCCCGACTGCGGCGCCCGCCGCCGCTGAGTCGGCGCTCCCCCGCGATACGGACCCGCCCTTGGCTCTTTTTTCTGTACCTACCTACTAGTTGGTATGTTATGGTGGGCGCTCCCCGCGGGTAGGTCCCGCGAGGCCGGTCGAGTGAAGGAGGAGAAGCCATGAAGATGAAACTGACGGCGGCGGCGGTTCTGGTGGCGGCGCTGGGGGCGACGGCCTGGGGCCTGGCCGCCGCGCAGGGCAAGGCGGCGGTCACGCCGAAGGACGGCCTGTCGTGGAAGGAAGTCGTCCCCGGGGTGAGCATGGCGGTCGTCGACGGCGACCCCGCGAAGGGACCCAGCCACTTCTACCTGAAGTACAAGAGCGGCCTGGTGACGCCGCTTCACCACCACAGCGCGGACCACTACGTGACCACGCTCTCGGGCGTCCTCGTGCTGAGCGCGGAGGGCAAGGAGCACCGGCTGCCCGCCGGCTCGTACTTCGCGCTCACCGGGAAGGCTCCTCACGCCGCCAAGGTCGAGGGCGCCGAGGACGCCGTGATGTTCATCGACGCGCGCGGCGCGTGGGACGTGGTCGCCGAAAAATCGGACCGCGACGGGCGGCGCCCTTCGGGGCGCCGCCCTTCCATGATAGAGTCAGACTGATGGCGCGCCTGGGCGGCGCGGTCCCGACAGGGGACCGCATCCTGGACGTGGCCGAGCGCCTGACGCAGACGCGCGGCTACAACGGCTTCAGCTACGCCGACGTCTCCTCGGCCCTCCGGATCGAGAAGGCGAGCGTCCACTACCATTTCCCCACGAAGGCCGAGCTGGGCGTCCGGATGATCGCCCGCTACCGCGAGCGCTTCGGCGAAGCCCTCGCCCGGATCGATCGGGAGGCCGCCGCCGCCCCGGCGCGCCTGCGCCGCTACGCGGACCTCTGGATCGGCGTGCTCCGCGACGGCGGGCGCATGTGCCTCTGCGGGATGCTCGCCGCCGAGGTGGAGACGCTGCCCCTCCGCGTCCGCGAGGCGCTCAAGGGCTTCTTCGACGCCAACGAGACCTGGCTCTCGGCGACCCTGGCCGCCGGGCGGAAGGCGAAAGTCCTGCGCTTCGAGGGATCGCCGCTCGCCGAGGCCCGCGCCCTCCTCACGGGGCTCGAAGGCGCCATGCTCCTGGCGCGCAGCTACGGCGAGCCCCGACGCTTCCAGGCCGTCGCCGCTCGCCTCCTGAAACGCGTGGGCGTTTGAGGGCGTTACTTCCTCCCGCCGCGGCTCCACCGATCTGAAGGTGACGACGACGCTCCTCCTGCTCCTGCTTTCGCAGGATCCGCCCTACACCGAGCTCTACGAGCAGAAGATCCGCGTCCGGCTGCGCGACGGCGCCGCGGCGGCGGCCGTCGACGTCCTGCCCCTCTACGGCGGCGCCGAGTGGGCCATCTCCAGCCGCTGGGACGACAACATCTACACCACCCTCAAGATGCGCGACGTCCTCGAAAAGCACGGCTACCGCGGGACCTTCTACCTGAACGGCCGCGACACCCCCTACTACGGCCCCACCTACGACCTCGTCGACCCGAAAGACGCCGCCTCCATCGACCGCCGGCTGCTCGCGGGGGGCAACACGATCGGCGGCCATTCCTGGACCCACGCCTTCGTCCCCTACTGCAACCGGCGGCGCGTGTTCGAAGAGATCCTCCGCGTCCGCGTCGACCGCGAGGCGTCGAGCGACGCGCCGGTCGCCTCCTACGCCTTCTCGTTCACCCGCAAGCGGAACGACCTCGAGGGACCGGCGTCGCGGGACGACATCGTCGAGGCCGTCCGCCGGTCCGGCTACCACCACGTCGCCAACGGCACCTTCCGCGCGGACCACGATCCGGGGATGTCGGTGAGCTGGCTCCTGCCGCACGACGGGCGGCCGATCGACGAGGCCTTCGAGAAGCTGCTCGCCGACGGCGAGAAACGGAAGACGGACCCCAACATCAGCTTCAACATGCACGTGTGGTACACCACCCCCGAGGCGTGGGAGAAGTTCGAGGCCCAGCTCGAAAAGTACGGCCGCCGTCCCGGCTGGTGGTACTGCAACCAGACCGAGTACGCGGCCTACCGCCGCCAGTTCCGCTACTCGACCTTGAAGACGTCGCGCGACGGCGCCGCGCTGGACGTCGCCCTCCGCCGCCCCTGCCTCCTCGACCTGGGCGATCCCGTGCCGCTCACCCTCGCCATCCGCGGCGACGTCGTTGCGGTTGAACTGGACGGCGTCCCGCTTCCCGTGGAGAAGGGCCGCGTCAACATCCCTCACGCGCCCTCGCCGCGGCTGCCCGCGAAGATCGGATGGATCGAAGGCGAGGGAGCGGACCCCGACTTCCCCCGGCTCTCCGCCCGCCTCGGCTTCCAGGACGGCGCCCTCGAGCTCTCCCTCACCAACGGAGGCGACGCGCCGATCGAGAACGTCCGCGTCCTCTATCGACTCCCCCTCGAGTGGGCGGGCGGCGCCGTCGTCCGCCGCCCCGGAACGATCCGTCCGGGCGCGACGCTGCGGGACCGCCTCCCGCTGACGCGGGCGACGACCGACGCCAAGTACGCGTCGGGCTCCGCCTTCTTCGCCGCCCAGGTCGATTTCGCCGGCGGACGCCTCCACGTCACGGCCCGCGCCGCGGATCCGAATGTCGATCCGTCGTACCCGCGGGGCCGCTTCCTGGTCGCGGGTCCGATCGCCGACGCCGACTTCAGCCTGGCCGGGCTGCCCGACGTCGCGGGCCGCGCCTGGCGCGCCGTCGATCCGTCGAAGGCGGACTTCCTCGACGTGGAAGTCGTGCCCACCTCGCTCAGCTGGCGCTACGGCGGGACGGAGCCGATCTGGTACCTCGCCCGCTCGACGCTGGAGTCGGACGTCGAAGGCCAGGTCGGGGTGGTGATCGACCGGACGTCGGTGAAGGCGCTGTTCGTCAACGGCGAGCGGGTCGACGGCGCCGCGCTCACCCTGCGCAAGGGCGACAACAGGATCCTGCTCGCCTCCAAGATTGTCGACAAGTTCAGCCCGGAAAACGCGGGCGCCTTCTTCCGTCTCACCGACGGAAGCGGACGGCGGCTGACCGCGGCGCGATACCGCGCGGAGTAGATTTCCGGCCCCCGACCAAACTCGGGACGTTTCGGCTATGCTCGGAGGATGCGGGCCGCCCGGATCCCGATCCTCGCCGCCGTCGCCCTGTTCGGCTGCGACCGGACGCCTCCGCCGCCTCCGCCGCCCGCGGAACCCGTCGCCGACCTCTTCGCCGGACACCCGGGCGGCACCGACGCGGTGGCCTGGTCGGCCGACGGCCGCTACGTGCTCAGCGGCGGCCGGGATCGGACCGTCCGCCTGTGGGACGCCGCCACGCGCGCCGAGCTCGCCGCCTGGGCCGGCCACGAAGGGAACGTGCTCGGCGTCGCCTTCGCGCCCGACGGCAAGACCGCCGCGTCCGTCGGAGCCGACGCGACGCTGCGCTTCTGGGACGTGGCCGCCCGCGAACCGGGTCCGGTGCGCGCGGACTTCCGCGGGGCCGTCCGGGCCGTCGCCTGGTCGCCCGACGGCGCTCTCGTCGCCACCGCCTCCGAAGATCGCCGCGTCATCCTCTGGGAGCCGGGACGTCCTGCGCCCGCGGCCGTGCTCGACGGCCACGAGGCCGCCGTCGGAGCGCTCGCCTTTTCCTCCGACGGCCGCCGTCTCGCCAGCGGCGGAGAAGACGTCCGGCTTTGGGACGTCGCCGCCCGCAAGCCCCTCGCCCGCTTCCGGCGGCCCGCGGACTTCAGCTCGCCCATGCGGGCCGTGGCACTCTCGCCCGACGGCCGCTGGCTCGTCGCCGCCTGCGACGAAGCCCTTCTCTTCTGGGAACCGGTGGACGGCGCCGAACCCCTCGTGTGGGTTCACGAGAATCAAGTCCGGGCCCTGGCGTTCAGCGCGAACGGCCGCCGCTTCGCGACCGGCGCCGCGCACCGCCCCGGGCTGGCGAAACTCTGGCAGGTCGAAACGCCCGGCACCAAGGTCCTGAACGCGGGCGGCAGCGTGCACCGCTTCGGGCCGGACGGCCGCGCGGAGCTCTTTTTCACCCCGGGGATCCACCGCAATCCCCCGGGCCCCGTCCACGCGCTCGCGTTCTCGCCGGACGGCAAGACGCTCGTGACGGCCGGAGAGGCGGGCATCGAGCCCGTCATGAATCCGAACACCGGGATCGGCCCGTCCCCCATCGGCCGCACCAATCCCGGCCTCGGACTCTGGCCCCTGCCCTGATTCCGGATTCGAATTCACGATTCCCGCCCGCGAATCTCCGCGCCCGGACAAAACACGGCGGGGCGAGCCGCGTCGGAGGATTCTCCATGCGACCGCTCGCCCTGGCTCTCCTGGCCGCCTCGATGGCCGCCGCCGCGCCGATCGTCACCGACATCCGCGCCGCCGCCGTCCCCGTCCCCCCCGGCGGCTCCACGGCCGTCAGCGTCGTCGCGTCGGGCGTCGGCGTTGCCTACGCCTGGTCCGCCACCGGCGGCACGATCAGCGGCACCGGGCCCTCCGTCACCTGGACCGCGCCTTCGACGCCCGGCACCTACACCGTCCGCTGCCAGGTCAGCGACGGCGGCGGCGCGAGCGTGGCGGAAGTCGACATCCCCGTCCCCGGCGCCCTCACCGAATGGGCCGGCTCGACTCCCCCCGCCGGGGTGCCGTTCGGGAAGTCGACGTCCTTCGCCGGCCTCGCCATGACCGGCAAGACCGCGAGCTACCACTTCGCCGACACCTGGTATCCGTCGTGGGGCGCCGATGACGCCCTCTATTCGCCCTGGCAGGACGGCTCGCTGCTCACGGATCCCTACAACGGCTTGAGCACCGCGGCCTGGGCGCAGCCCGCCGAGACCGGCTGGGCGCGCATCACCGGCAGCAGCCCGGAAGCGCTCACGTTCACGAACGCGGGCGTGATCAAGTCCCAGCGCGACCCCTACGGCGGCCGCTACCCCGCCGGCTCGCTCCACTACAACGGCGTCTGGTACTACGGCTCCTATCTCACCACCAACGAGGGCGGCTCGACCGCGCCCACCGTCACCACCGCCGACGGCGAGTTCAACTGGGGCGTCCTCGGCCCGTTCATGGGCTTCCACGTCTCCACCGACAACGGCCAGACCTGGACCCAGACGCCCTGGACGCCCACGAACCCCATGTTCGGCGAGCCGGCCTCCTTCGGCGGCAAGCTGAAGATCGGCATCCCCCACTTCGTCGACTTCGGCAAGAACATGCAGCACTCCCCCGACGGCAAGGCCTACATGGTCGCGCACGGGGCCGTCGATCCGGATCCGCAGCCCCGCGCCGCCAACCTCAGCTGGATCAACGGCGACCAGCTCTACATGCTCCGCGTCACGCCGTCGATCGCCACCATCAACGACCCGTCCGCCTGGGAGTTCTTCGCGGGCCACGACGTCGACGGCAACGCGCTGTGGACGTCGAGCCTCGACCTCGCCCGCCCGATCCTCGACTGGAACAACCGCTGCGGCAACGTGTCGATGACCTACAACGCCGCCCTCGGCCGCTACTTCATGTTCGTCACCGACGGCTGGCCGACCACCGACACGATGGACACGTATCTCCTCGAGTCGACGTCCCTCACCGGCCCCTTCCAGCTCGTGCAGTGGTGGGAGGACTTCGGGCCCCAGGGCTACTTCTTCAACATCCCCTCGAAGTTCATCGCCGCCGACGGCCTGAGCTTCTGGACGCTCTACTCCGCGAACTTCACCTGGGCGCAGGACAACTGGATCGGCAATCCGCCGATCAGCGGCTATCACGCCTGCTTCCTGGAGGTGCTGCTGCGACGTCCCGCGCGCGGCCGCGTCGACGGCGTCGCGCTCCCGCCCATCCCGGTGACGCCGACCCCGTCTCCGACCCCCCTCCCGGCGCCCGGACCCGGACCGGGAACCGGGACCGTGCCGTCCGGAGGCGACAACGCCAACGGCAACCACGAGATCAACGACCGCTGCTCCGCGTCGGCGGCCGGCGCGACCGGTTCTCCGCTCGCGCTCCTGCTCGGCCTGCTCGCCTTCGCCGCGCGGAGGCGCAAGTGTTAACGAACTGACGCGGTCATTTCGTTAACACTCGACCTATAATCCCCTCGTGGGCAATCTCGAGACGACCCTCGGCGGAGGCCAGGAGGCGTTCCCGGAGACGGTCTGGTCGTCGCTGCTCGGCCGCGAAGGGCCGCCCACGCCCGAGCGCCTCGCGGCGATGAACGGCCTGGCGGAATCCTACTGGCGGCCGGTTTACAAGTTCATCCGGACGGCCGGCGGGGCGTCGATCGAGGACTCCAAGGACCTCACCCAGGAGTTCTTCTCGTACATGCTCGAGGGGAGCGTCCTCTCGAAATACGATCCGGCGAAGGGGCGCTTCCGCACGTTCCTCAAGGGCGTGCTGCGCAACTTCCTCTCGGTCGAGCGCCGCGACGCCTCGCGCCTCAAGCGCGGCGGGGGTCGCGTGATGGTGCCGCTGGACGTCGCCGCCCTCGAGACGCCCGAGTTCCTCGCGGAGCGCGACCGCGTCTCGCCGGACGAGGCCTTCGACCGCCAGTGGGCCGCGGAGATCCTCTCCGAGAGCCTGACCGAGCTGCGGCGCCAGCTCACCGCCGAGAACCGCGGGATCCACCTGCGCGCCTACGAGGCCTACCACGAGATCGGCGGCGACGCCGGACGTCCGACCTACGCGTCCATCGGCCGCGACCTCGGGCTCAGCGAGCAGCAGGTGAAGGACCACCTGGCGGTCGCGCGCGAGCGCCTGGAGAAGCTCGTCCGCGAGCGCCTCGCCCGCCGCGTCGCCTCCCCCGGCGAAGTCGCCGCCGAGCTCAACGATTTGCTCTTCGGATAACCCCCCGGTTCCGGTTCCGGGTCCGGGTCCGGCTCACCGTCCTTCGGTCCGCGTGATCGCTTCATCCAGCGCGGCGATGAGGCGGTCGGCTTCCTCGAGCGTGTTGTAGTGCACGAAAGAGGCGCGCACGACGCCGCCCCGCGCCGTGAGGCCCAGGGCGTCGCAGAGCCGCCGCGCGTAGAAGTCGCCCGACTTGATCCCGATGCCGTGGACGTCCAGCCGCGGCGGCAGCTCCGCGGCGTCGCGGCCCGGGATCGCGAAGCTGATCGTGGGCAGGCGGTCGAGACCGCCGTTCGGCCGCCCGATGATCTTCACCCGGCCCCGCAGGAACGACAGCACGCGCTCCGCCAGCGCGCTCTCGTGCGCGGCGACCGCGTCGAAGTCGAGCGACGCCAGGTATTCCGGCACCGCCCCCGCGCCGTGGACGAGCTCGAAGTTCAGGCCGCCGGGCGCGAGCTTGTGCGGCAGCTTGTCCGCCGGCAGGAAGAAGTGGTTGATCGGCGCGAGCGCTTGCAGGAGGTCGAGCTTCCCGTAGAGCAGCGACACCCGCGGCCCGTAAATCTTGTAGAGGCTCGCCACGTAGTAGTCGGCGCCCAGCGCGCGGACGTCGACCTTCCGGTGCGGCGCGAACGCGACGCCGTCGACGACGACCTTCGCCCCGGCCTCGTGGGCGCGCCGGACGGCCTCCTTCACCGGGTTCACGTGGCCGAGCAGGTTCGACACGTGGCCGAACGCGAGCAGGCGCGTGCGCGGGGTGAGGAGGCGCGACAGGTCATCGAGCGACAGCTCGAAGTTCTCCGGATGGACGCGCCACCACTTGATCGTCGCGCCGCGCGCCTCCAGGCGGAGCCAGGGGCCGATGTTCGACTCGTGGTCCGCCTCGCAGACGATGATTTCGTCGCCGGGCCGGATCGACGGCTCGATGGCCCGCGAGAGGTTCTGGAGGAGCTGGGTCGTCGACGCCCCGAACACGATCTCGCGCGGATCCGCCGCGTTGACGCAGCGCGCCCAGGCGCGGGTGGCCGCGTCCGTGCGCTCCGCCGCGAGCGCGGACGCCGGGTAGGTCCCGCCGGGCTGGACGTTCGAGGTGAGGAAGGCCTCGCGGACGCGGTCGATCGACGTCCCCAGCATCTGCGATCCGCCGGCGTTGTCGAGCAGCGCCCACGGCGTGGCGAGTCCCGGGAAGCGGTCGCGGACGGCCTCGGCGCTGAAGCTCATGCTGGAGGATACACTTCAGACGCCATGCGCGTGAGCCGTCTTCCGCTCGTCGTCGCGGCCGCCGCGGCCCTTCTGGCGGCGGCGCTGATGTTTCGACGCCCCCCGCCGCCGCCGCGGGCGGCGCGTCCGGCGGCGGCGCCGACCGCCGCGCCGGCTCCCGAGCCCGCCGCGCCCGCGCAGGAGGCGAAGGCCGCCC
>DASVNH010000035.1:0-20142 GCA_036383955.1 Planctomycetota bacterium
CGACCTCTCCGCGATCCATGAAACACACCTTCGTGCGCTTCGTGCCTTCGTGGTGATCTTTCCTCGGTGTTCTCGGTGTCTCGGTGGTGAATCGTGGCCCCGGTCCGGCGATTCTGCTACAACGGCGCGCGTGATCGACGCGCTGTTCGCGCCCGACGGGGCCGTCGCGAAATCCTTCAAGGGCTTCGAGACCCGGCCGGGACAGACGCGGATGGCGGCGGCCGTGGCCCGCGCGGTGGCCGAAAAGAAGCACGTCGCGATCGAGGCCCCCTGCGGCATCGGCAAGACCTTCGCGTACCTGCTGCCGGCCGTCGAGCACGCGATCCGGACCGACGGCCGCGTGGTGGTCTGCACCGCCAACATCGCCCTCCAGGAGCAGATCTTCGAGAAGGACCTGCCCGCCATCGGCAAGATCCTCGGCAAGAAGTTCAACTACGCCCTCATCAAGGGCCTCAACAACTATCTCTGCCTCGACCGCTTCCACGAGACCGCCGAGGAGCTGCCGACGGTCACGTTCGACCGCCGGCAGCTGCGGCACTTCCAGAAGATCACGGCCTGGGCGGACGAGACGAAGTCGGGCGACCTCTCCGACCTGGACCTCGAGCCCGACGAGGCCGTCTGGCACCGGGTGAACGGCGTCAGCGACCTCTGCAACGGCCCGCGCTGCCGCTTCTACGACGAGTGCTTCGCGATGGACGCCCGGCGGAAGCTCCGGAACGCCCAGGTGATCGTCACGAACTACCACCTCTTCTTCGCCCACGTGCGCGTGAAGTCCCTCGGCGCGGGGGACGTCATCCTCCCGCCCGCCTCGACCGTCATCTGCGACGAGGCGCACGACATGGCCGACATCGCCCGCGACTTCTTCGGCCTGCGCCTCGGCCCCTTCTCCATCGCCCCCCTCGCCAAGGGCGCCGCCTGGCTGAAGAAAGGCGGCGTCGCCGAGCGCCTCCGCCAGGCCTCCCGCGAGTTCTTCGGGCGCGTCCGGGACGCCTCCGACCGCCGCCTCCGCAAGCCCAAGTGGATCAACGCCGACGGCCTCCAGCGCGCCCTGGGCGAATACGTCACCCTCCTCGCCGAGGAAAAGGCCCGGACCCACGAGGACGACGAGGAGCGCCGCGACAAGATCGGGAAGTTCGCGATGGGCGTCGAGACCTACGCGGACACGCTCGACGCCTTCCTCCGCGTCGACGACAAGAACTCCGTCTACTGGGTCGAGCGCGACGACCGCGCCGCCCGGCTGCACGCGCGCGCGATCGACGTCAGCTCCACGCTCGACGAGCACCTCTTCAAGACCACCCCCACCGTCGTCCTCACCTCGGCCACCCTCACGGCCAACGGGAAGTTCGACTTCATCAAGCGCGAGACCGGCGCGGCGGAGGTCGAAGAGCTGCGCGTCGACTCCCCCTTCGACTTCCAGGAGCAGGCCATCCTCGTCGTCCCGCGGATGAAGTGCCTGCCGAACGACCCGGGCTTCGCGGCGGAAATGTCCGTCCACATCAACCGGGTCATCAAGCTCCTGGGCGGCCGCACGATGTGCCTCTTCACCTCCTGGAAGAACCTCGAGGCCTGCGCGACGGCCGCCGAGGCGACGGGCGTCGAAATCCTCCGCCAGGGCGACAAGCCCCGCTCGAAGCTTCTCGCGAAGTTCCGCAAGGACGAGGGGACGGCGCTGTTCGGGACGTCGAGCTTCTGGCAGGGGGTCGACGTCCCCGGCGAGGCGCTCTCGTGCCTGATGATCGACAAGATCCCGTTCATGAACCCGGGGGATCCGCTGCTGGAGGCGCTGCAGGAGCGGGATCCGGCCTGCTTTTCGAACTACTCGCTGCCGAAGGCGATCCTGGACCTGCGGCAGGGCTTCGGGCGGCTGATCCGGAGGCGGTCGGACCGGGGGGTGGTGGTGATCTTCGACACCCGGCTCTTCACGAAGTCCTACGGGCCGGAGGTGCTGGCGAGCCTGCCGGGGGCGGCGGTCCACCGGGACCTGGAGGCGCTCGAAAAGTTTTTCCAATCCGAATCGGCTCCGGTAGAATAACCCCCCGATGAAAATCCTCCAGGAGCTCCCCCTCGTGGCCAAGGCGCGGCAGCTGCGCCACACCTTCGTGCAGGGCGCCGACGAGAAGCACTACAAGGTCATCACGTTCAAGCTCTACGACTTCAAGGTCGCCCCGGAGTTCGCCACGCACGAGGTGAACGTCGAGGAGGTCAACCCCAACGGCGGCCGCACGGTGCTCGTCCAGCCGCTCATCAAGCGCTTCTTCCGCGAGGAGGAGGCGACGTCCTTCCACCAGGAGGTCCTGGAAACCTTCGACGCGCTGCTCAACCTCAAGGCGCCCGAAAAGAAGGAACACAAGGCCCCCGCCGAGAAGCATTGATGCGGCTGGCCGACATCAGCGACTGGTTCGCCCTGCGCGCCCACCTCGTCCACCCCTGGGCGTTCCTGCGCCTGCGCAAGCACCCCTCGAAGGAGCCCTACGTCGACGTCCCCCTGAAGGACGGCGGCACGGTGCGGCTGCGCAGCTTCGAGCAGGACCGCCACGTCTTCCACCGGATCTTCGCCCGCGACGAGTACCGCCTGAACGGCTACGCGCCCGGCGCGCTCGACACGGTGGTCGACATCGGCGGCCACATCGGCACCTTCACGCTCCGGGCCTCGTACGCGGCGAAGCGCGTGATCGCCTTCGAGCCCACCAAGGAGAGCTTCGACCTCCTCCAGGGCAACAACCGCCACCGCCCCAACGTCAGCGCCTTCAACCAGGCCGTCGCCGGCCGGCGCGGCACCCTCAAGCTGATCCTCGGCAAGAATCCCTCGCGCAACTCCCTCTATCCGCCCGGTTACGAGCCCAACAAGGGCGAGGTGGAGGTCGAGGCGCTCACCCTCGCCGACGTCTTCGAGGCGAACAAGATCGAGCGCTGCGCCTACCTCAAGGTGGACTGCGAGGGGGCGGAGTACGACATCCTTTACGCCGCGCCGCTCGACCTCCTCCGCCGCGTCGAGCGCATCGGGATGGAGTATCACCCGGTGGGCAAAGGCCCGGCCGAGTGGAACGGCGACGCGCTGGCCGCCCGGCTGCGCGAGGCCGGCCACGAGATCGAGATGATCCCCTCCAAGCGCCATGACGGCGAGGGGATGATGTACACGCGGCTCAAAACCTAGAATCTAGAATCTCGAATCTGGAATCTCGGGAGCTTCCCCCCTGCCCCCGGGGGGAGCGCAACGAAGCGGGGTCAATCCCGCCATGGCCAGTCCCAGGGCGGCTCCCGCGACCGGCATGAACAGGAGCCCTTCCAACGGATTGATCCGTCCGTTCGTCGCGTGAGCGATCGGGATCAGAACCAGAGGCAGCGGAGAGAAGGCCACGCCCAGGAGGAACGCGGCCCAGGCCAGGGGCTCGGCGCCGAGCCGCCGGCATCGGCGCGCGAGGGCGAGCTGATAGAGCCCCACGCCGAAGACGCCGGGAACGAGCCAGAAGAGCAGAGCCAGGAAGGCGATCAGGCCTCGCCATTCGGAGGTGAAACAAAGGCCCGCGTACGAGAGGAGGCCGACGATCGGCAGGGCGATCGCGCCGATCGCGAACCCGGCGGAGGCCGGGAACGCCCTCATGTGACCCGCAGCTCCCGGATCAGGAAGCCGGGAAAGAAGCCCGCGTCCTTGGGGTCCGCCTCCGCGCGAAAGCCTCGGACGTCGGGAGCGCGGTCGGACACCAGCGAGAGGGCCGCGCCGGGCCGGGACGTCCGCGCGATCTCGGCCTCGAGGCCGCGGACGTCGAGCCTCCCCAGCGCGAACACGTCCACGGACGCGTCCGGCAGGGTCGGCAGGTAGTCCTCGGGGGAGCCCGCCACGAGCGCCCGGGGGGCGCACTCCTTGGCCGCGCTGAAGACCGACGCTTCGATCTCCGGCGGCGGGGCGAGAAGCCGCCCTTCCAGAAGCAGCCGCTCCAGGCGCTCGGGCGGGACGTCGAACCATCTCTCCCAGAGATAGGCTCCGAATCTCCTCCACAGCCAGGTCTTCCATTCGCGCGCGTACATCGCGCGCCGCTCGGCCTCGGTCGCGAGGGCGCGGAAGCGCTCGACGCGCCGCGCGCCGTGGACCCAGCCCGCGAACGCCCGGAAGGACGCGAGGCGCCGCTCCAGCAGGCCCTGGCCGAACACGCCGCGATCCACGAGGCCCAGGCGGGCGAGCCAGAACTCGTCGCTCTCGCGCGGCAGGAGCCACCGGACGCGCTGGTAGAGCGCGCGGCGGCGGCGCGAGGGGCGGGGGCCGGCGAGCTCGAGGTACTCCGCGTGGGGCAGCGCCTTCAGGGCCGCGAGCTTGAGCTCGACGAGGTGGCGCTGGGCCGGGCGCCGGTCGACCACCGCGAGGAGGCGCGGGGCGTCGGCCAGCAGGCGGAGGATCCGGTCCCCTCCCTCGGCGGCGGCCAGCACGACGGCGCCGCGGCAGGCCGGAGGATCGCCTTCGAGCCAGTCCGAGCCCTGGGCCAGATCCACGCCCTACCTCGTCCACCGCGCCACCAGCGCGAACCACGCGCGGCGGGCCTGGTCGCGGCTGACGCGCCGGTAGATCCGCCGGCGATGGATGCGGGTGCCTCGTGCCATGGTCGATCTCCTTCCGGGGAGAGTTATGGCAAGGGGCGTGCCACGGCCCGGGAAGGCCGGAATGAGGCCGATCTGCGCAGGGGCCTGCGCGGTTCCGGTTCCCGTTCCGGTTCCGGTTATCCGTACCAGCCGAAGCGCGACTTCCAGATCTTGGCGCGCAGCGTGAAGGCGGTGGCGCTCGCGGCCACCGGCAGGCGGCGGCGCGCGTAGACGTCCTCCGTGCCGCCCTTCGTCGCCCAGGCGGCGACGTAGCCCGCCTCCTTCGCCCAGCCCGCCGACTCCGACGTCCACTCGCCGCGCGGATAGGCGAAGTGCCGCACCGGCACGCCCAGCTTCTCCTCGAGGAGGCGGCGCGAATCGACGACCTCCGCCCGCGTCAGGGGCGTCTGGTGCGTCAGGGAATGCGATCCGATCTCCATCCCCGCGTCGCGCAGTCGCTTGAGGTCGTCGAGCCCCATCACCCGCTCCTCCGGGAACGGCGTGTTCCGGTTCCACGCGTCCGTGCTTCCCAGGGACGTCGCGACGATGAAGAACGTCGCCGTGAGCTTGCGCTCGGCGAGGACCGGCAGGGCGAATTCCATGCAGTCCAGGAAGCCGTCGTCGAAGGTGATCGCGACGCCCTTCTTCCCCGCCAGCACCTGGTCGAGCGACAGGACGTCGCGGTTCTTCAGGACGTCCATCTGCTCCCGGAACCGTTCCGGCAGCACGGTCATCTTCTTCGGCGCTCCCGGGCGGAAGGGGCCGACGCGATGGTAATAGAAAACGGGGGCGGTCATTTCACCAGCCCGTTCACGCAGCGGACGGGGACGTCGGGCCGGTCATAGTAGGGATAGGGGTCGCCGCGGGGGATCCGCCGCTCGCGGCAGGCGGGGTCGACGACGTCCTCCACGTGGTAGACCCAGGCCTTGCCCCAGAGCGAGACGGGGCGGGCGCCGTGGCGGCGGAGGCGGTTGCGGAGGTCGCTGTCCTCCTTGCCGAAGCCGTCGAAGTTCTCGTCGAGGCCGTTGACGGCCTCGAAGGCGCCGCGGTCGACGGAGAGGTTGCAGCCGTAGGCCTTGGGCTTGCGGAGGTTGCCGAAGAAGAGGGCCCAGCGGTTCTTGAGGTGCATCCAGCGGAAGCGGCGGCGCTCGGCGGACGTGCAGGCGGCCTCGTAGTCGCCGGCGGCGACGTTCGCGCGCGTGAGGGCCTTCGACTGGTCGGGGTTCAGGCGGACGTAGCCGCCCGCGCAGAAGGCGCCGGGGGCGCAGGCCTCCGCGTGGGCGCGGACGAAGTCGCGGTGCGGCACGCAGTCGCCGTCGGAGATGAGGAGGACGCGGCCGGAGGCGGCGCGGACGCCCTCGTTGGTGATGCGGGCGCGGCGGAAGCCCTTGTTTTCCTGCCAGACGTGCTTGACCTTGAACTCGTCGACGACGGCCTTCGTCGCGGGGCCGGAGCCGTCGTCGGCGACGACGACCTCGAAATCGCGGAAGGACTGGCGGGCGTAACCCTGGAGGGCGAACGCGAGGGCGTTCGGCTGCTCGAACGTGGCCAGGACGACGCTGACGAGGGGCATGAACGGGCCGATTATAGCCGCGCGCGCGCGCGGAAATCCCAACGCCTTGACGCGGCGGAGCTTTTCCCGGCGCGCCATCGCGTCCCCCTCGTCTTGCAAAGAGGGGGGGGCGGTGATAGAGTATGGGTTGCCGCATGGCCGCCGAGGACAAGCTCATCTGCCGGTGCTACCTCGTTCCGGAGAGCGCGATCCGGAGGGCCGTGGCGGATCACGGCCTCCGCCATGTGGAGGAGGTCACCGCCGTCACCCGGGCGGGAGGAGGCTGCAGTTCCTGCTGGGATGAGATCCAGGCCCTTCTGGACGGGATTCATGGCAAGGCCCCGGCCCGGGACGTTCCGGACGCGTCCGGCCTCTCGGCGGCGCAGAAGCGGGCGCGGATCGTGAAGGCGGTCGAGGAGGAGCTCCAGGACATCCTGGACCTCAACGGGCTGCAGCTGCAGGTGGTGGACGTGGGGGCCGACCGGGTGCTGGCGCGGTTCTTCGGGGACCGGGTGGGCACGACGGCGGCGTCGTTCCTGGCGATCAAGCGGCACGCGGTCGACCGGATGTCGGCCGCCTGCGGCATGAAGATGAATCTGGTGGAGTTGAACGTGCTCGAAGGGCTGGCGAAGACCGCCAAGGCATGAAAACGACCGCGATCATCTCCGACGTCCATTCGAATCTCGAGGCGCTCGAGAAGGTCTTGGAGGACGCGGCGGAGCACGGCTGCGAGGAGATCGTGTGCCTCGGGGACCTGATCGGCTACGGGCCGAACCCGCGGCAGGTCCTGCGCATCGCGCTGAAGCGGTTCGAATTCACCCTCATGGGCAACCACGAGGAAGGCATCCTCTACCAGCCGGTGGGCTTCAACTGGAAGGCCGAGGCCTCGGCCTGGTGGACCAAGGACCAGCTGCGCTCGACCCGCTTCCCCGGCAACGAGAACGAGAAGTTCTGGGAATACCTCGAGCAGATGCCCCGCTACGCGACGCACGGCGACGTCCTCTACGTGCACGCCTCGCCGCTCGACCCGACGCGCGAGTACGTCATGCCCGAGGCCTGCTACAACCCCGACTTCATGAAGCTCATCTTCTCGAAGATCAAGCGGGTCGCCTTCGGCGGCCACACCCACCTGCCCGGCGTGTTCTTCGACAACGGCCGGCCCTTCCTGGAGCAGTCGAAGATCGAGGGCCCCTTCCCCGTCACGAAAGGCAAGTTCTTCGTGAACGTCGGCTCCGTCGGCCAGCCGCGCGACGGCGACACGCGGTCCTGCTACGTGGTCTTCGACGGCAAGAGCATCCTCTTCCGCCGCGTCGGCTACAACTACAAGCACACCGCCCGGAAGATCAAGCGCATCAAGCGGCTGCCCAACGCCCTCGGAGCCCGCCTCTCGCTGGGGCTGTAAAGGAAAAGGCATGGACGTCAAGAGCGTGCCGGACACCCGGAGATTCTCTCCCGAGAAGCTGGCCAAGGTGTCGCTCTTCGAGAGCGAGAAGATGTTCTGCGACGTCTACGGCGTCGCGCCCGGGCAGGAGCAGAAGCCGCACGCGCACGAGGGCTGCGACAAGATCTACTACGTCGTCGAGGGCGTGGGCATCTTCAAGGTCGGCGCCGAGGTCCGCGAGGTCGGCCCCGGCAACGTCGTCTACGCGCCGTCGGGCGTCGAGCACTCCGTGAAGAACGACTGCGGCGGCAACCTCACCCTCCTCGTCTTCATGTCGCCGCACCCCGGCTACGCGAAGAAGTCCTGACCGAGCGCGCCCAAGCCTTCAGCCGCAGGCCGTCGGACAGCCGGGACGTCGACTGGAAGAAGCGGATCCACGGCGCCAGAAGCAGGCCCAGGAAGACCAGGATCCCGGCGATCCAGGCCGAAGGATGCCCCGACGGGAACGGGACGAAGGGCCTCCCCGCCGCGAGCCACAGCGCCGCCCCGGCCCGGATCAGCCCGAGCAGCCCGACCTCGATCCAGAGAAACCACTTCAGCGTGCGCGACCAGTGCGCGGCGACGTCCGGCAGCTCCGCCGCCCGGCTGAGCCGGACCATCATCGCGCACGCGACCGTCATGCCCGCGATTTCGAGCAGGCCGACGGCCTCCGCGCAGCCCCGGGTGAAGGGGGTCGGCCGCGCCAGCTCCAGGACGGCGCCGGCCAGGCTGAGGATCGCGACGACCTTCGCGAAGAGCATGCCGCGCCGGTAGATCTCGTCGACCCGGAGCGCGGAAAGCGTCCACGCGCCGGTCGCCACGAGCGTCGTGCCCACGATGTCGTTGAGGAGATCGACCCCGTTGACGCGGATGTCGACCAGGTTGATCAGGGCGCCCCAGAAGATGAGACGCAAGGCGGGAACGGCGCGGCGCAGGTCGCGAGCGGAAACTCTACATCGGTCTTCGTCCATGGATCCCTCCACGCGATCTGACGGCGCGTGAAGGAGCGCGTTACGCGACAACGCCCGGAGCGCGGGCTCAACGGGAATCTACCGACCTGATTAGGGCCCGACGCAGTAGAGCGTCTCGCCGCCCCGGAGGAAGAGATGCGCCCCCGAGAACACGGGGGAGGCTCCCGACCCCTCGGGCAGGCTGTTCCTCCGGAGCTCCCGGTACTCCCGGGCCGGGTCGAGCACCAGCGTATCGCCCTGATCGTTGCCGAGGAACAGCCGCTTCCCCGCGAGCGCGAGGCTGGGCTGCAGGTCCGGCGCCAGGTCCAGCTCCTTCTCGAGCAGGACGTCGCCCGTCGCCGCGTTCAGCACGCGATAGTCCCCCGCCCCGCTCGGGACCACGAAGAGCATCCCGTCCTTGAGCAGGGGCGACGCGATGATGTCGCCCGGGAGCTCCCGCTCCCAGAGCTTTTCCACCCGAATCCCGTCGCCGGCCCGCGTCAGCTTCACCGCGGAGCAGCGCTTGTAGGTGAAATAGACGACGCCGCCCCGGACGAGCGGCGAGGGCGCCTGGTCGCCGCCCAGCCCCGCGGCGATCTCCGTCGCCAGGACCGCGCCGTCGGCGACGCGGATCACCGTCCCTTTGGCCGTCACGGCGACCCGGAGGCCGTCGATCGACGCCAGCGCCGGCGTCCCGTAGTGGCTCTCCCCCTCGGCGGCGGTCCACACGACCCGCCCCGTCTCCGCGTCCAGCGCGCGGAGGCGCCGGCCGTCCACCAGGAGCTTGTCTCCGGCCAGCACCGGCGAGGCGCTCGCGCCGTAGGTGAGGCGGGCGGGCTCGACCTCCCGGGTCCAGCGGAGGGCGCCGTCGACCGTGTACGCGGCGACGATGCCGTTGGCGGACGCCACGAAGACCGTCCGGCCGTCGGTGACCGGCGTGGCCCGGGCGTACTCCTTCGACTCCGCCGGCGCGTTGGGCCGCCGCTGGAAGCCGAGGTCGACCTTCCACGCGGTCTTCCCGTCGTTCCGGTCCAGGGCGGCGAGGGTCCCCGGCTCGGAGACGACGAAGACCCGGCCGCCGGCGAGGACGGGGCTGGAGTGCCCGCCGCCCACACGCGCCCGCCATTTCACGTTCTGGGTCTCGCTCCATTCCGTCGGGGGATCGACGTCCGGAAAGACCCCGGTCCCGTTCCGCCGCCAGCCGAAGACCGACGGAGGGATCACGTCGGCTTCGACGACCGGCGCGGCCAGGGGCGTCGCGGGCGCCGGCGCGGCGGGGCGCGGGACCGGCGCTTCGCGGGCGGTGGTCGACCGGGAGGCCGCGGCGCCGGAGGCGATGGCGTAGAGATGCCCCTCGCCCCGCAGGTAGAGGCGGTCGCCGTCGAAGACCGGATTGGAGACGAAGCGCTCCTGCCGTTCGCCCCAGTGCCCCACCGACACCAGGCTCTCGATCTTGTTCTTGGCGACCGGCTTGTAGGTCCGGCCGGGCTCGATCACCACGGCGCCCCCGTTGTTGCCGAACAGGTAGATGTGCTTTCCCGCGAGCGTGGGGCTGATGCCGACGCCCCGGGCGGCGCCCTCATTGGAGGTCTGGAACTGGTCGAGGTCGACCAGCGCCTGGTACAGGACCCGGGCCTCCTTCAGGTCCGCCACGGTGAGGACGCCCGAGTTGTTGAGGAGGTAGGCCAGGCCGTCGTGCACGAGGGGCGAGGCCATGTGCCAGGGCATGTAGTAGTACGGGTGGGGCGAGCCCACCGGCACGGTCCGCGTCTCCATCTTGAACGGGCCCGTCACCGCGTCGGGAAGCGCGTGGACGTAGAGCTTCATGCTGCCGGTGCTGGTCTGGAGGAGGCGGTCGCCGTCGACCACCGGAGAGCTGATCGCCTGGTTGCCCAGGTCCGGCGTGGTGTAGAGGATCTGGCCGTCGGAGGCGCGGACCACGGTGCCGTTGCCCAGGACGATCAGCGCGACGCCGCCGCGCGCGACGCGGACCGGCGTCCCGTGGAAGAACCCGCCCGGATTGGCGCCCGTATGGGCCACCACGGGGATCCGCCAGGCGAGGCGGCCCGTCGCGGCGTCGAAGGCGAACAGGTCGCGCATGAAGACGACGATCTTGCCGTCGACGAGCAGCGGGGACGAGGAGAAGCCGTGCTCGACGGCCGGCAGCGGGTCCGCGCGGATCCAGGCGCGGACGCCGTCGAGGTCGTACGCGGCGGTCACGCCGTTGCCCAGCCACACGTAGAGGCGCTCCCCGTCGCGGATCGGCGTGAAGCCCGAGAAGCCGACGTCGGGCGTCTCCTGCACTTTGTAGCGGACCGGATCGACTTCCGCCATTTTCGCGGACAGCGCCTTCTCGAGGGCGGCTTTCTCTCCCATCCGCCCGGCGGCGTTGACCGCGTCGAGCTTGCGGGCGATCGCCTCCGCCTCCGCGTAGGCCGGCGACTTCCGGTCCTCGTCGGTGGCGGCGTCGAAGAAGCTGTTGGTCCGGATCCACAGGATCTTGCCGTCGCTCTTGCGGAGGCAGATGAGGTCGTGGGGCTCGCTCAGGAGATAGATCCGGTCGCTCGAGTGCACGAGGGATCCGCAGCCCATGCCGCCGCCGTAGAAGCCGCCCTGGACGCCGGGGAGAGGGACGCTCCAGGCGATGTTCGACTGGTCGAAGGTCGCCGGGGCTTTCGCGTGGAGGGCGAACGAGCAGGCCCAGTTCTTGTCCTGGGCCGAGACTTTGAGGAGGAGCCGGTTCCAGCCCTTGACGAGATCCAGGGAGTAGCGGCCGTAGCCGGTGGGAAGGGGTTTCCCGTTGAGCAGGAGGCGGAACCCTCCCGGCGTGGTCGCGAGGAGCCGGAAGGACCCGGCGGTCTCCGCGTAGACGTTCGTGGCCGCGCAGGCGATCCCCGGCCGGTCCAGGATCGCGTGAAAGTTCATCCACGCCGTGTCGAAGCGGACCTTCTTCCACACGGCGTCGCCGAGCTTCTCGTTCTCCGACGGCGCGAGGCCGGCCTCGCCGGGCAGGACCTCCTTGTCGACCTTGACGCCCTCCGGCGCGGGCCCCAGGACCAGCCACTCGCGGATGACGCCGTCCGCCATCGCCGCGCCGACCGCCCCCGCCTTCGGCGCGTTTGCCTGGAACCGCAGCCCCCGCAGCGGCTCGCTGACGCGGCCCCAGGACGTCGGAGGCGCCGCCGCCGGGTAGCGGCCGGTCCCGTCGCCGCGCCAGCCCGTGTCGTCGCCGAGCGCGAGGAGCAGCAGGTAGAGCATCATCT
This sequence comes from Planctomycetota bacterium, assembly GCA_036383955.1. Classification (GTDB taxonomy): domain Bacteria; phylum Planctomycetota; class MHYJ01; order MHYJ01; family JACPRB01; genus JACQFK01. The sequence continues at coordinate 11,758 of DASVNH010000035.1, forward strand.
CAGTGTAGTGCCCGCCGGAGCGGAAGGCGGCGCGGGAATCAGGCGGCGGGCGGGACGGGCGCGGGCTCGCGGAAGGCGTCCACGAGGAGCTTCTGGACCTGCGCCTTCATCCGGCGCTCGGGCGCCGGCTCCCCCGTCCGGAACAGGAACGCGCCGACGCGGAGGCGGAGGAGGTCGGCCATGGCGTCGACGTCCTTCCGTTCGCCGAACTCGACGGCGACCACGAAGCCCTTTTCGAAGTACACGTTGCCGCGGGCTTCGGTCCCGGTGATGCGGAGGACTCCGGTGCGGTTCGTGGAGCCGATCGACTGCATCAGGGTCTCCAGGGGCATGTCGCCGAGCAGGCCGGCCAGGCCGGCGGCGGCGGGCGCGGGGGCCGCGGCGGCGGGGGCGGAGCGCACCATGGTGGGCTTCTCGATCGCCACGACGGCGGCGCGCACCGTGGGATCCGGATCCTCCGCGCAGCCGCGGATCGCCTGGACCGCGGAGGGCGAGCCCGGGAAGCCGGCCAGGCCGCGGAGCGCCCCGATCCGGAGGAGCGGCGAGACGCCCCGGAGCATGCGCGTCAGGCCGTGCTGCTGGCGCGCCGCGAGCTCGATGAGCAGGGGCAGCGCGTCCTCCGTCCGCCGTCTCCCCAGGGCCATGCAGGCCGCCGCGCGGACCTCGTCGGGCTCGGAACGGGACTCGGCCGTCTCCATCAGGAGCGCGAGCGGCGAATCCCCCTTCAGACGCCCGATCGCGTCGATCAGCACGCCGCGGATGGCGGGATCCTTCGTGGTCTCGAACGTGAAGCGCAGGATCTCCTCCGCGCGCGGGAAGCCGCGCTCCGCCAGGAGGACGGCCGACCGCCTCCGGACCGAGATCACCGGGTGTTCCTTGAGGAGCCGCTGCAGGATGTCCTCGGCGTCGGACGTGTTCACCGCGGCGGGGATCACTTCCACCAGCCGCAGGGCTTCCGAGGGAACCTCCGTCCGCGCCGCCTCCTCGCCGAGGCAGGCCACGCCGTGCTCGCCCAGGCGCGAGATCGTCTCGGCGACCCGAAGCCGCTCCTGCAGGTTCTCGATGGTCTTGAGCTCCGACACCAGGAACACCACGGCGGCGCGGTCCATCGCCTTCTGGAGCCGGTCGGAGGTGCCCTCCACCGGCTTCAACGTGGCGGCCACCGCCTTGTAGCCGTCGCCGCTCGTGACGCGCTCCAGGGCGGGCATCACCAGCCGCTGCCGCTCCGGGAAGACCGCGCTCTTCAGGGTCGAGTGGTTCTTGAGGATGTCGAGCATCCGCAGCGCGTCGTTCACCTCGCCCTTGCGCAGGCGGGTGTCGATGAGCACGCCCGTCAGCTTCGTCAGCGAGGTGTACGCCCCCGGATCGCGCTCGTTCTCGATGACCTCCAGCACGCGGGCTTCGAGCTTCGTCCGCACCGGCTTCGCCGCGTCCGATCCCAGCGCCTCGTGGATGGCGGCGAGGGCCTCGGAGGCCAGCCGCCGCTGCCCGGGCGTGGAATGCCCCAGCAGGCCGGCCAGAAGGGTGACGACCTCCTCCGCGAGGTCCACGCGGCCGAGGGCGAGCGCCTCCACCAGCAGGGCGGGCCCTTCGCGGGAGAGGGCGTCGGACCGGACGCTCGGGCTCAGCGCCAGGATGTCGCGCAGCCGGCGGACCGCGCCCGGCTCCTGGCCCGGCGCCAGGTCCTCGCGCATCCACACGGGGATGTGCAGCGGGGCGACGGCGAAGAGGGCGGCCTTCATCGACGGCCGGAGCAGCGTGTGGCCGCGGAAGGGCTGGAAGAGGCCGTCGATGATCGGCTGGATCTCGAGGCCGGCGGCGGTCTTGATGAGGTCGGCCACGATGGCGACGGCCTCCGGGAACTTCAGGGCGCCGCGGGCTTCGGCCACCAGGCCCGTGGGAGAGTCCTGGGCGAGGAGGGCTTCGAGGACGCCGGGGTCCTGGCGGATGAGGCGCAGCACGAGGTCGAGGCGCATGGCCTTGCCGTTGCCGTCGAGCGTCGCGTCCTCGATCTTGCCGTCCAGGGCGTCGAGGAATTCGTTGGGCGTCATCTTCGCCGCTTCCAGGGCGGCGGCGGCGTCCTTCAGCACGACGTCGGTCTTACCCACCGCGACGTATTCGACTTCGTCGACCTGGGCGTTGTGGACGCCTTCCTCGGTGAGGCGGGCGTTGATCGCCTTGCCTTCGCCCAGGTCCCAGAATCCGTGGCTCAGGGCGTAGAGGAAGGTGACGAGGTCTTCCACGGCGATGCCGCGGGCGACGCGGAGGCCGCGGACGCCGGCTTCCTGGAGCACGCCGAGGAGGGAGGCTTCGAGGGAGTGGTGGACGGGATCCTTGCTGCCGAGCTTCTTGCCGTTGGCGAGGAGGCCTTCCGGAGTGGACGACAGCGTCAGGCCGTCGTGCCGGGCCAGGTAGACGGCGAGCGCCTGGTAGACGTTGCCGGCGACCTTGGCGACCTGCGGGCTCGCCTTCGGATAGAGCTTCAGCTGGGAGAGGGCCATGCGCATGGCGGCGAGGACGTCATAGACGTCGGGGTCGGCCAGGGCCGGAGCCGGATCGCTCATCTTCTTCGCCTATCTCGTTCGCGGAGCAGGATGCGCAACTACATACATTATACACCGGACGGCGAAGAAACACCGGGTCGGGAAGGACGTCGGACTTAGCCCGCGTCGCGCGCCTCGTCGCCCACGCCGAGCATCTGGAGCGTCGCGTGGGTGAGCGGGGCGATCGAGCGGTGCAGCCGGCGGCGCAGGCCGATCAGGTCCTCGAGCGTCTCGATCTTCTGCCGCGTCGGGAAGAAGCCGTAGTCGAGGTGGGCCTTCTCCAAGTTGCGCAGGAGGGCGTCGAGCTCCCCGCCCGTGCCCCAGGGGATGTCCTTGAAGACGTCGCGCGGCTCGCGCATGCCCAGCAGGTAGAAGCCGCCCCGCTCGGTGGCCCCGACGACCGCGTCGCGCCGCTCCAGCATCTCGAAGGCCGACTGGAGCAGCCGGGGGTGCAGGTCCGGCAGGCTGCTGCCGACGACCACCGCCAGCGGATGCGTCGCCAGCATCTCCTCGAAGCAGGCGTGCCAGCGGCGCCCTTCGAAGCGGCCGCGCTGCGGGCGGACCGTCACGCCCGGGAAGGCGGCGCGGAAGGCCTCTTCATGGTCGAGGCAGTAGAGGCGGCTGTCAAAGGCGGCCAGCGGCATGGCGGCGACGAGGTCGCCGATGAAGGCTTCGTAGACCTGCGCGGCCGCTTCGGGCCCCAGGCGCGACGTCAGGCGCGGCATCACGCGGCCGGGTTCCGGCCAGCGCACGAGCACCGCGAGTCCCCTCTCTCCCATACCTTATGGACTATAGCGATCTCCCGCGGAGACGCAAGAAAAAAACGCGGCAGCGGATGGGCGGCGTCATGGGTGCCGGACCCGGACCGGGACCGGGACCGGGACCGGGCGTTAGCCGCCGATCGCGTGCATCGTGCGACCGGGCTTCACGAAGTCGTCCCGGTTGATCCCGTGGCCCGCTTCCTTGCGCGCGACCGCGCCGCGGACGAGGGCGGCGACTTCCGCGTCCGACGCCCCGGCGCGCATCGGGCCCTTGAGGTCCGTCTCCCAGGTGGAGAAGAGGCAGGTGCGCAGCTTCCCGTCCGGCGTGACCCGCACCCGGTCGCAGCTCCCGCAGAAGGGCTCGCTGACGCTCGCGATGACCCCGACGTCCCCGCGGCCGTCGAGGAAGCGGTAGACGCGGGCCGGGTCGCGTAGCGGACCGGACGCCGAGAGGTCGAGCGGCCAGCGGGCGTGGATGCGATCGAGGATCTCGCGGCCCGGCACGACCTGGTTCCGCGACCAGAGGCCGTCGCCGTCGAGCGGCATGAACTCGATGAAGCGCAGCCGCCAGTCGCGCTCGCGGGCGAGGCCCGCGAAGTCGACGACCTCGTCGTCGTTCACCCCGCGCATGACGACCATGTTGATCTTGAGGGGGCGGAAGCCGGCCTTCTCGGCCGCCTCCAGCCCCTCCCAGACGCTCCGGAAGCCGTCGCGGCGGGCGATGTGGACGAACTTCTCGCCTTTCAGGGTGTCGAGGCTCACGTTCAGGCGGTGGAGCCCCGCCTCCCTGAGCGGCGCGGCGAGCCTGGAGAGGAGGATGCCGTTGGTGGTGAGGGCCAGGTCCTTCACGCCGGGGACGTCGGCGATCGAGCGCACGAGGGCCGGCAGGTCCTTGCGGGAGGTCGGCTCCCCGCCGGTCAGGCGGAAGTCGGTGATGCCCAGCGAGACGGCGACGCGGACGAGGCGCCCGATCTCTTCGAAGCTGAGGATGTCGGCCCTCGGCATCCACTCGGGCTCGGCCGGCATGCAGTAGGTGCAGCGCAGGTTGCAGCGGTCCGTCACCGAGATCCTGAGATTCGTGACGACGCGGCCGAAGCCGTCGACGAGCATGGGTCCATCGTACTCTCCGGCCCGGCCGTATGCTATAGTGACCCCCCATTCATGGAGCTCAGCATCGTCCTTCCGGCCATCAACGAGGCCGACAATCTCTCTCTGATCCTGCCGAAGCTTCACGACGTCGCGAAGCAGATCGGCCCGTACGAGATCCTGGTCGTCGACGGCGGCTCGACGGACGACACGGCGGCGCGGGCGACGCTGCACGGCGCGCGGGTCCACCACCAGAAGGCCCGGGGCTACGGCATGGCCCTGAAGGAGGCCTTCGAGCTCGCGCAGGGGCGCTTCATCGTCACGATGGACGCCGACTATTCCCACGACCCGACGTTCATCCGGGACCTCTACGCGGCCCGCGAGCGCGGGGCGGTCGTCGTGGCCTCCCGCTACTGCCCGGGCGGCTCCAGCGACGTCAGCGGCCTCCGCTCCGTCCTGAGCCGGATCCTCAACGCGACCTTCCGGCGCGTCCTGGCGATCGACGTCCGCGACATGTCCAGCGGCTTCCGGCTGTACCGGCGCGACGCCCTCCGGGAGGTCGAGATCACGCGGCGGAACTTCGACGCCCTGGAAGAGGTGCTCATCAAGATCGTCGGGATGGGTCACGCGGTCGTGGAGGTGCCCTTCACCTACAAGGCCCGCGAGTCCGGAGTCTCGAAGGCGCGGGTGATCAAGTTCGGGATCCAGCTGGCCAAGACGCTGCACACCCTCTGGCAGCTGCGCAACGGCTGCGACTGGTGCGACTACGACTGGCGCGCCCACGACAGCAAGCACTTCCTCCAGCGCTACTGGCAGCGGAAGCGCCACGAGATCATCATGGGCTGGCACCGGCCGGGCGGCCGGATCCTGGACGTCGGCTGCGGCTCCAGCCGCATCCTCGCGAGCGTGCCGGGCATGATCGGCCTGGACGTCTCGCTGCAGAAGCTCCGCTTCATGAAGCGCCAGGGCTGTCCCGTCCTCAAGGGGAGCGTCTACACCCTCCCCTTCCCCGACGCCGCCTTCGACGAGGTCATCTTCTCCCAGGTCATCGAGCACATCCCCAAGCACCCGAACATCATGGGCGAGATCCGCCGCGTCATGAAGCCCGGCGGCCGCCTCATCATCGGCACGCCCGACTACGACCGCATGTTCTGGGTCATCCTCGAGCACTTCTACAACGCGCTCAAGCCCGAGGCCTACGCCCACGAGCACATCTCCCACTACACCCTCGGCTCGATGCGGCGGCTCCTCGCGGACAACGGCTTCCGCCACGTCCGCTCGCGCTACGTCGGCGGCGGCGAGCTCGTCCAGCTCGCCGTCAAGGCATGAACCCCGACCGCGCCCGCTGGAACGAAAAGCACCGGGCGGGCGGGCACGCCCTCCCCTCGATCCCCCTCCTGATGTACCAGGGCCGGCTCGCCCGCGGGCGCGCCCTCGACCTCGCGGGCGGCCTCGGCGAAAACGCCGCCTGTCTCGCCCTCGCCGGCTGGCGCGTCGTCACCTGCGACCTCTCCGACGTCGCCGTCGCGCGCTCCAAAGGCCGGGCCGTCGAGCTCAAGGCCGACGTCCGCGTCGTCCAGGCCGACGCCCTCCGCCTCCCCTTCCGCGGCCCGTTCGATCTGATCGTCGCCTGCCGCTTCCTCGAGCGCGCGATCGCCCCCGAGCTCGTCCGCCTGCTGGCCCCCGGCGGCACCCTCTTCTGCGAGCAGAAGACGTCCGGCTCCTACGCGATCGGCCCCGGCGAGTTCCCCCGCCTCTTCCCCGCCCTCCAGACCGAGCTGCTCGAGGAAAAGGGGGACGTCGCCGTCTACCTCGGCCGCAAGCGTTAACGCGTTCACCACATTCACCACAAAGGCACGAAGATCACGAAGGGACGCTCATTAGAGGCCCCCCTCCCCCCCCGGGGGGGGGGCGCGGGGGGATACACAAGAGTCAACTTCGCGCTCTTTGTGCCTTCGTGGTGAACGTCAGGCTTCGAGGATCAGGGGGACGCGCGCGCGGACGGCGATCTCCACGGCCGACCTCAGCGACTCCACCACCCGCCGGTCCTCGCCTTCGGTCAGGTCGCGCAGCCGCGTGAGCTCCTCGAGAGCGGCGACGGAGGAAACGACCGTGACCGGCTCGTCGCCCCCGGCCGGATCCGGAATGTCGAGCGGCGCGTGGAAGCGCAGCGGCACCCAGAACGGCTTGAAGGGATCCGCGATCTGCGTCCAGCGGACCCGGCCGGCCAGCCGCCCGGCGGCGTCGCCGATCCGCGCGAAACCGTCGTAGCTGAACGTCAGCGCCGCCAGGAGCTCCGACGTCTCGTCCCAGTCGCCTTCGACGCCCCGCTTCGCCAGGCCGGCCTTGAGGCGGTCGAGCCAGCCGGGCATCGACGTCCAGCGCGAGAAGGGCAGGACGCGGACTTCGACGCCCATCAGCTCAGCGCCGCGTCGATTTCCGCGAGGACCTCGACGTCCGCCTCCGCCGGGCGCCGGCTCCGGAGGACGTCCTTCGCCCCCAGCCGCCCGAGCGCCCAGGCGGCGTGGGCGCGGACCAGCGGCTCCTCGTGCTCGAGGGCGCGCGCGAGGGCCGGCACGACGGCCGGGTCGCCCGAGTTGCCGAGCGCGATCGCCACGTTGCGGAGGAAGCCGGGGTACTTCGCGCGTTTCACGGGGCTGCCCTTGAACCGGGCCGCCCAGGCCTCACGCGTGAGGCCGATCAGCTCCACGAGGTCCGGGGCGGCATTGCCCGGCCGCGCGTGGAACGCCGGGTCGGGCGCGACCTTCGCGAACTTGTTCCAAGGGCAGACGTCCTGGCAGATGTCGCAGCCGAAGATCAGGTTGCCCATGAGCGGCCGCAGCTCGCGGGCGATCGAGCCGCGGTGCTCGATCGTCAGATAGGAGATGCAGCGGCGGGAGTCGACGACGTACGGCGCCACGATCGCGCGCGTCGGGCAGAGGTCGATGCAGCGCGTGCAGCTCCCGCAGTAGTTCTTCTCGTGCGCGTCGTCGGGCTCGAGATCCAGGTCGGTGATCACCTCGCCGACGAAGAGCCAGGAGCCGAGGTCGCGCGAGAGGACGTTGGAGTGCTTCCCCTGCCAGCCCAGGCCCGCCGCCTGCGCCCAGGGCTTCTCGAGCACCGCGTTCGTGTCCAGGCAGACCTTGGCGGCGCCGCCCAGCGACTCGATGAAGCGCCGCAGCTCGTGGAGGCTCTCCTGGAGGACGTCGTGGTAATCGTCCCCCCACGCGTAGCGGGAGACGCGGCCGATCCGCGGGTCCGCCGAATGCGTCCCGGGCGATTGATAATTGCGGGCGACGCAGACGACGGCCCGGGCGCCGGGGAGGAGGCGGTCGGGCTCCTCGCGGCGCTCGGGCGAGCGGGCCATGTAGGCCATCTCGCCGTGCTTGCCGTCGGCGAGCCAGGCGCGGAGATGCTCGGCGCGCGGGGCGCGGCCGGCGCGGGCGATGCCCACCTTCTCGAAGCCGAGCCCGCGCGCCTTAGCCTTGATGTCGGCGGCGTTCCTCATCGTAATCGTCGACGAAGCGCCCGGCGGTGCCGAGCTCGTAGCGCTCGTGCTCCGGGTTGCGGACCGCCCCGCGGTACTGCGCCACGCACTTGTAGCAGACCGCGCGCTCTTTCGACATCGCCCAGACGGCGAGGTCGATCAGCGCGGCCGCGGCGAGCACGCCGACCGAGAGGAAGACGTTCCGCGCCCAGAAGATCCCGGACACGACGACGGCCGTCGCGACGATCGCGAAGCCGACGTAACCGTTGAAGTCCTTTTCGATGTAGAGGTGGCCGCAGCCGCAGAGCGCGCAGCGGTCGACGACGTTCTTCTCGACCACGCTTTCCGTCAGGCGGACGTCGCGCCGCGCCCCGCACTTCCGGCACAGCACCTCGGTCGGGGCGGCCTTCGCGTCGACGCGCGTGCCCGCGCAGCAGGCCTCGCAGAAGGAGACGATCTCCATCAGACCGGCCTCCCCAGTCGGGAAATCCCAAACCCCAACTCCCAA
>DASVNH010000036.1:0-8792 GCA_036383955.1 Planctomycetota bacterium
GATCCCGCCGGAGGAGCGCGCCGCCCTGGCGGCGAAGACCCTCGACCTCCCCTGGTGGCCGGGCCCCGAGGCCTTCGCGGCCCTCGACGCCTCCGGCTCCGCGCGCCTCCTCGAGTTCGCCGCCGCCTCCGCCGTCCCCCCGCGCCGCCGGGACGAGCTCATCCTCCAGTTCGGTCGCTCGCCGTACCCGGAGACGCGCGTGAAGGTGCTCTCCTTCCTCCAGGTCCTCGACTACCCGCGCTTCGCCGACATCGCCCGCGCGTCCCTCGACGACGAGGACGACGAGGTCAAGGCCGCCGGCGCCCGCGCGCTCATCGGGCTCAACCCGCCCAACAAAGCCCAGCTCCTCATGCCGCTCCTCAACTCGGCCTCCGAGGAGCTCCGCCGCCTCGCCATGCGCGAAGTCGCCTCGGCGGGCGTCGACCGCTATCTCAAGGCCTTCGACCGCCTCGACGGCCGCACCCGCGAGACCGCCCTGCGCGCGCTCTCGAAGATCGATCCGCGGGTGGTCGATCGCCTCCTCGAGGAGATCGCCGCCGCCGATCCGGCCCGGCGCCTGGCCGCGCTGCGGGCCATCGACGTCCTCGGCGCCGAGGAGCCCAGCCGCGAGCGCCTGCTGCCGCTGCTCGTCGACGGCGACCGCCGCGTGCGCGCGACCGCGCTGCGCGTCGTGAAGGCCGGCTTCGAGAGGCTGGTCGACGCCCTCCGCGATCCCGACCGGCGCGCGCGCGCGAACGCCGTCGAAGCGCTGGAGGACGCGGCCGACCCGCGGGCCGTCGAGATCCTCCTCCCGCTGCTCGACGACGCCGACCACCGCGTCCGCGCGAACGCCGCCAAGGCGCTCTGCCGCTACGGCCGCGACGAAGGGCGGCTGACCCTCGAGGCGATGGCGCGGCACGCGAGCGACGCGATGCGCCTCTCGGCGGCGTGGGCCATCGGGCAGGTCCGCTTCGAAGGCGCCCGGACGCTGCTGCACGACCGCGCCGGCGTGGAGAAGAACCCCGTCGTGCTCGCCAAGCTGGCCGACGCCCTCAATCAGTTCCAGGAGGGCCGCCCGTGAACCTGTCGCCACGAAGCCACGAGGAGCGCGAAGCCGTCGCTTCGTTTCTTCGGGGTGAACGTCAGGACGACGGAAGCTACGAGCGGATCAGCCGCGGCTTCCGCGAGTACGCGGGCGAGGACAAGGCGCCGGCGTTCCTGATCCTCGCGGTTCTCGCGGTGCTCCTCACCGGGGTGATCCTTTACAGCCTGCTGCGCCGCGACCGCGGCGGCGGGCGCCAGCTCTTCCGCCGCCTCGCCGACGCGAACGGGCTGACCGGGCCCGAGCGCCGGCTCCTGCAGGCCGTCGCCCGCCGCGCCGGCGAGGACCACCTGCCCGCGCTCTTTTTCCGCCGCGGGCTCTTCGACGAGGCGACGGCCGACATGGCGGCCGACCGCGACCTCCTGGACAGCGTCCGCAGAAAGGTCTACGACGCATGACGGCCCGCGAGGAGTACGACCGGCTCCGCCGCGAGGTCGAGCGCCACAATCAGCTCTACTACGACCAGGCGGCGCCGGAGGTCTCGGACGCGGAGTACGACCGCCTCTACGACCGCCTGGTGGCGCTCGAGACCGCGCATCCCGAGTGGGTCGACCCCGACTCGCCCACGCAGAAGGTGGGAGGGAAGGCGATCGAGCGCTTCGAGAAGGCGCCCCACCGCCTGCCCATGCTCTCGCTGGAGAAGGCCTACACGCGCGAGGACATGGCCGCCTGGATCGAGCAGATGGAGCGCGAATTGGGCCGCGCGCCCGAGTGGAGCTTCACGGTGGAGCCGAAGGTCGACGGCGATTCGCTGGAGCTCGTCTACGAGAAGGGCAAGCTCGTCCTCGCGGCGACGCGCGGCGACGGCAAGGTCGGCGAGAACGTGACCCACACGGTGAAGACGATCAAGAAGCTGCCCCACGTCCTGCCCGACGCCCCGGATCTCGCCGAGATCCGGGGCGAGGCCTACCTGAACCTCGCGGACTTCCGCGAGATGAACCGCAAGCTCCAGGAGAAGGGAGAAGAGCCCTTCGCCAACCCGCGCAACTTCACCAGCGGCTCCATCAAGCAGAAGGACGCCTCGATCACCGCCTCGCGGCCCCTGCGCTTCGTCGCCTACGGGCTCGGCACGCTCAAGGGCCGCAAGTTCGCGCGCCACGACGAGGTCCTCGCCTGGTTCAAGACCCTCAAGTTCGAGACGCCCGACGTCGAAGTCGTGTCGACCCTCGACGCGATCGAAGCCTATTGGAAGAAGACCGTCGAGGCCCGCGAGCGCCTCGACCACGAGATCGACGGCGTCGTCGTCAAAGTCAACGACCTCTCTCTCCGCGACCAGCTGGGCGCCCGCTCCAAGAGCCCCAAATGGGCCATCGCCTGGAAGTTTCCCGCCCGCGAGGAGACCACCGAGGTGCTGGACGTCGAGTGGCACGTCGGCCGCAGCGGCAAGATCACGCCGGTCGCGAAGCTCCGGCCCGTCGTCATCAGCGGCGTCACCGTCTCCAACGCCTCGCTGCACAACGTGGCGCAGCTGGGGCGGCTCGACGTCCGGGTGGGCGACACCGTTCTCGTCACGCGGGCGGGGGACGTCATCCCCTACGTGGTGAAAGTCATCGAGGCGAAGCGGCCCGCCGGGGCGAAGACGCCCGCGATCCCCGCGACGTGCCCCGACTGCGCGATGGCCGTCGAGCGGACCGAGACCGACCTGTTTTGCCCGAACGGCCTGACCTGCCCGCGGCAGCTCAAGAAGTCGATCGACCACTTCTGCTCGCGCCAGGCGCTCGACATCCCCGGCTTCGGCGAGGAGTGGATCGAGCAGCTCGTGGACCGGGGCCTGCTGAAGTCGGTCGCCGACCTTTACCGCCTGGACAAGGCCGAGCTGCTGAAGCTCGACCGCATGGGCGACAAGCTGGCCCAGAACCTGCTGGACGCGGTCGCGCGCTCGACGAAGACCACCCTGCCGCGCTTCCTGAACGCGCTCGGGATCAAGCACGTGGGGGAGGCGACGGCCGCCGCGCTCGCGGAGCACTTCGGGAGCGTCGAGCGGGTGAGGGCCGCGACGCTGGAGGAGCTGCAGGAGGCGAAGGACGTCGGGCCCGCCGTCGCCGAGACGCTCGTCCGCTTCTTCCAGGACGGGAAGAACAACGCGGTGGTCGACGACCTGCTCACGAAGATCTCGATCCAGGCGCCGGAGAAGAAGGGGGACCAGCTGGCGGGGCAGGTGATCGTGTTCACCGGCGGGATGGAGGCGGTGACGCGGGACGAGGCGAAGGCGCTGGCGGTGGCGCACGGGGGCAAGACGGCGGACACGGTGTCGAAGACGGTGACGCTGGTGGTCGCGGGTCCCGGCGCGGGAAGCAAACTTGACAAGGCGAAGAAGCTTGGTATAAAGGTCGTGGACGAAGGGGACTTCCTGAAGCTCGTCGGACGCTGAGCGGGGAAGGCCCCTTTTTTTTTAGGACCAGGAACCAGGACCAGGACCAGGGGACGTCGTCCCGGTCCTGGTCCTGGTGCCTGGTCCTCATAGGAGGCCGTCGTGGTGGACAAGCTGAAGTACATCTGGATGGACGGGAAGCTGGTGGATTGGGACGACGCCCAGGTCCACGTCCTGACCCACACGCTCCACTACGGCCTCGGCGCGTTCGAGGGGATCCGGGCCTACGAGCTGGCCGACGGCCGCTCGGCCGTCTATCGCCTGCGCGACCACGTGCGCCGGCTGCTCGACAGCTGCCACATCGGCCAGATGGCCTGTCCCTACACGCTCGACCAGCTCATGGCCGCCTGCAAGGAGACGCTGGCGGCGAACGGCCTCAAGAACGGCTACATCCGTCCGCTGGTCTACATCGGCGACGGCGTGATGGGCGTGCATCCCGCGAACAACCCGATCCGCTGCTTCATCGCGACCTGGACCTGGGGCGCGTATCTCGGCGAGGAGGCCCTCAAGAAGGGCATCCGCGCGAAGATCTCGTCCTACACCCGCTGGCAGCCCAACACGGTGATGACCCGCGGCAAGCTGACCGGCCACTACGTGACCGGCATCCTGGCCAAGCGCGAGGCCAAATCGCTCGGCTTCGACGAGGCGATCATGCTCGACACCGACGGCTTCTGCGCCGAAGGCTCGGGCGAGAACCTCTTCATCATCCGCGACGGCAAGATCAAGACGGCGCCGCTCACCTGCGTGCTGCCCGGCATCACCCGCGACACCATCTTCCGCCTCGCCCACGACAACGGCTTCACCATCGAGGAGCAGCGCTTCTCGCGCGACGAACTCTACATCGCCGACGAGGCCTTCTTCACCGGCACGGCCGCGGAAGTGACGCCGATCCGGGAGGTCGACGGCCGCGCCATCGGCAAGGGCGAGCCCGGCCCGGTGACGAAGAAGCTGCAGGAGAAGTTCTTCGACGTCGTGAAGGGCCGCAATCCGAAGTACGCCGACTGGCTCGATCCGTATCAGCCGGCCAAGGCGGCGGCGGGCGCCACGGCCTGATGGGGCCGAAGTGCGGCCAGTGCAAGGAGGGGCGCCTCCTCGAGCGCTATTGGCCGTGGAGGCCCAAGCTGGCGCTCGTCATGAAGTGCACGCTCCTGCTCTGGCCGCTCGCCCTGTTCCTCATGGCGAAACCCGACTTCTACGAGTGCGAGAAGTGCGGCCACAAGAAGGGCGCGCTCTGGGTGTAGCCGGTAGACAGTAGACAGTAGACACGGACGAAACGAACGCTCGCGGGCGGAGGACTGGTTCGATCGGTCTACTGTCTACCGTCTATCCGGGCGTCAGCATCGCGACCCGCAACTCGCCGCCGGGGTAGAACACGACGAACCAGGTGTACTGGTCGGCGTCGAAATAGACGCGGTCGGTCTTCACGTTGAGCGTCTGGATGATCGAGGAACTCATCTTCAGGAAGTTCGCGCCGCTGGTCTCGTAGCCGAACGACGTGTCCCAGAAACCCACCTTCCCCTGGGGGTCGATGATCGCCTCCACCGTCCGCTCGTAGGAGGGGATCGAGAGCGAGCCCGTCCAGGCTTCGAGCACGGCCTGCCCGTTCAGCTTGCCCTTGCAGAGGGCGTCGGCCGTCCCCACGAAGCCCTCGGGGATGCCGCCGATGGCCGCGTCGAAGAGCATGCCCAGCCGCGCGCGCGCTTCCTGGTAGTACACGAACTTCCAGCCTTCGTACTCGCCGGCGAACGACGGCCGGATCTCGTCCGGCACGAAGGTCGCGATCGTGTTCGCGGGAATCTCCGGCGAGCTCAGCGGCCAGATCGGATCGTAGAGGTCCGCCTTCGGCTTCAACTGGGCGAGCAGCTCGTCCCGCATCTGCTCCTTCGTGGGCGCGTTCCGGGCTGGCCCGGCCTGAGCCACGACGTGCACCGCGGACCAGTCCGGGATCGCCAGCTTGATCGCCTTGAGCGTGTCCGGGAACTGGGCCTTGAAGAGGGCCGGGAACACGGTCACGGTCTTCACCGACAGCGGGGGCGTCTTGATGATCATGATCTACAAGGATATCACGCCCTGCGCGGGAGTAAAGCTCAGGCTTCGGCCCGCCCGCCCCGCATCCGCAGCACCCGCGTTGCGCCGTGCACGATCGACTCGTCGTGCGTCACCACGAAGAGCGTGCCGCCCTCCGTCGCCCGCCGCAGGCAGGCCTTCACGAGCTCCGCGTTCGGGCGGTCGAGCGACGCCGTGGGCTCGTCCGCGAAGACCACCGCCGGCCGGTGCGCCACCGCGCGCGCGATCGCCACCCGCTGGCGCTCGCCGGCCGACATCTGCCAGGGGAACTTGTCCCGGCAGTAGCCCACGCCCAGCTCCTCGAGCAGCTTCGTCGCCTCGACGGCCCCGCCCGTCCGCACATTCTCCTCGCCCGTCAGGTAGTTCACCAGGAAGTGGTTCTGGAAGACGAAGCCGAACTTCTCCCGCCGCAGCTCCGCCAGCGCGTCCGGCTCCAGCCCCGAAAGCGACACGCCGCGGAACAGGACGTCGCCCCCCGTCGGCCGCTTCAGCCCCGCCAGCAGGTACAGCAGCGAGCTCTTGCCCGAGCCGCTCGGGCCCAGCAGGCCCACGAACTCGCCCGGCTTCACCTCGAGCGACACGCCGTCGACGGCCGCCACCGTCTGGCCGCCGTCGGCGTAGGAGAGCCGGAGGTCCTTCGCCTCGATCATCCGCGCCTCTCGATGATGGCCACGGGATCCAGGGCCCGGAGCCGCCGGGTCACGGTGAGGGTGGCGAAGAGGTGCGCGACGACCGGCAGCGAGAGCGAGACGGCGGCCGCGAGCGGCTGGACGAGGGGGATGTCGACGCCCATCGGCGCGAGCACGAGGGCGCGGAACGTGGCGAGCGTCGCGAGGGCCAGGAGGGCGCCCGCGCCCCAGGAGACGGCCATCAGGCCCGCCGTCTCGAGCGAGACCTTGCGGAGGAGGCGGCGCCGGGCGTGGCCGATCGCGAGCAGGATCGCGAACTCGCCCATGCGCTCGCCGAAGAAGATCGCCTGGATCATGCCGACCACGACCGACACCACCACGATGAGCGAGATCGAGACGAAGTTGAGGATGAGCAGGATGCGGTCGAAGCCTTCGGAGACGTCCTCCACCGCCTGGATCTTGTCGTAGACCTTCACGTCCGGCAGCCCGCGCAGCCAGAGGTTCATCTCACCGGTCCGGCCCTCCTTGGCGACGACCAGCAGGCGCTCCCAGAGCTTCGCCGAGAAGGCGTAGACCAGCGGATTGGAGAGGTACTCCGCCGACGAGAGGCCCAGCGGGACCGGGCCTTCCAGGACGCCGACCACCTTGAAGCGCCCGGGCATCCAGTCCTTGTCGTCGACTTCCATCCCGAACTCGCGGCCGATAGCCCAGCCGTTGGCCTTCATCAGGTTCTCGTGCAGGGCCACCTCGCTCGTGGCCGCCGCGGGCAGCCGCCCTTCCTTGAGCTTCGCGCCCGCCAGCTCCAGCAGGTAGGGCATCTCGGCCGCCTTCGCCGCGCGCAGCTGGTAAGGCACCGGGCCGATCAGCGTCTTCACGCGCATGAAGCAGTTGCGGGAGTCGATCAGCCGCTCCACCGCCGGGTGCTCGAGGATCCGGTCCCGGACCTCCTTCGGCACCCGCGTGTCCTTCTTGGGGAAGAGGACGCTCCAGCGGTCGAACTCGCGCGTGTAGACGAGCGTGGAGTCCTTCAGCCCGGAGAGCAGCGTGAGGATGACGATGACCAGCGTGACCACGAAGGTCAGGATGACGATCGTCGGAAGGATCTTCCGCGCGTTGCGCTTCGCGTAGGTCCAGGGCGACAGCGGATCCATGCTCGCGCGGGAATCCTACCCGATGTCGCCGCCCCGTTCGAGAGCGTTTTTCACCGCTCACCACGAAGGCACGAAGAACACGAAGGAGACTCTGGCCTGATCGCGAGGAAGCCGCCTTCGGGCGGCCTCGGCTCCCCGCCGGGGAGCCGGGTCAGACGGGATCTTCGTGTCCTTCGTGCCTTTGTGGTGGGCGCGCCTCGGTGTCTCGGGGGTGCTACGGGCCGATGCGCCGGAGGGCCTCGAGGGCGTACATCCCTTCGTACCAGCTCTTCTCGCGCATCACCTTCCGCAGCGGCTCGATCGCCTCGCGCCGCTTCAGGTGGCCCAGCCCCTCCGCCGCCCGGTAGCGGACGAAGAGCTCGACGTCCTCCAGCCGGCTCAGCAGCTTCGGCAGCGCCTTCTCGTGCCCCGTCTTGCCCAGCGCCGCGCAGGCCCAGAGGCGGACCCGGAGGTCGGGGTCGTCCGACGCCCGGAGCAGCGCCTCCGCGAAGGACGGGTCGGGATGCTGATAGGCGAGCACCGCCCCCTCGTGGCGGAACACGACCGACTCGTGGTCCAGCGCCTGCCGGATCCCGTCGGGCGTCGGATGCTTGCGCAGGCGGTCGAGCGACGCCGCCATCCCGCCGATCGCGGAGTTGCCGACGGCCATCAGGATCAGCGTCGTCGCCGCGCAGACCGCCAGCGCGATCGTGGCGGCCTTGGCGCTCATCGCCCGGTACATGATCGACACGAAGGGACAGCAGAGGCCGATCACCAGCAGCACGACCGCCGGCGGGCCCGCGAAGTAGATCGCCATCCACCCGAGGTTGTTCGCCTCGCGCAGCACGCTCCCGCGGAAGGTCTCGCGGCTGAGGAGGTCGAGCGCCTTCCGCAGCTCCGTCTCGGCCGAGAGGTTGACGTGCTTGCCGCGGGCGTCGACCCGGTCCGGCTTGACGACGACGTCCGCCGCCGAACCTTCCCCTTCCGGGACGAGGGTGAAGTGGAGGGCCCGCAGCGCGTCGGCGGCGGCGGGCGTCGAGACCGCCGTGCGCTGGGCGCGGGCGGGGCGGCCGGGGGTGTCGGCGAAAAACTCCTTGAGCGGCCAGGCGGTGTAGAGGGTGGTGCGGTAATAGGCCTGGGAGACGGCCTTGCCGAAGGGATGGCCGAGGAGGCCGCGGTCGCGGAAGAGGGCGACGCGGAACGTCATGTCCTCGCCGAACGCGGCGGCCGGGGCGAGGAAGGCCAGGGCGGCGAGGCCGAAGGCGAGGCCGACGGCCACCGCGGCGGGGCGGGGGCGGGGCTTCTCGCGGAGCGGCTCGCGGCGGCGGGACCAGACGGCGGTGTAGCCCGCGTGGGCGGCCAGGGGGACGAGCAGGGCGCAGGGGAAGGCGAGGACGGGCGTGTAGGGGAAGAGGGCGAGCGTGAGGAGGATGACGAGGAAGGCGAAGGAGGCCTGGGGGACGCGGGAGGCGCGCATGGAGGCTTCGCTGGCGGCGAGGGCGACCACGTGGAGG
>DASVNH010000037.1:0-7915 GCA_036383955.1 Planctomycetota bacterium
GGGGATGACTTCGCGGCGGTTCTCGAGGGCGGCGACCTCGGCCAGCCGCGCTTCCTCGAGGGTGCCGTTCTCGACGCGGGCCAGGAGGCCGACGACCTCCTGCGCGATCAGGTGGCGGGGCAGGAGGACGTAGGCGGCCCCGGCGGCGTACATCTCCTTCGCGAGCTCGACTTTTTCCGCGCGGACGATGATCTTCGCGTCCGGGGCCATCTTCCGGAGCTGCTGCAGCATCTTGAGGTTGCTCGTGCCGCGGAGGAAGTCGTCGGACACCGTGGACACGATGACCTTGGCCTCGTGGATGCCGGCGTGCTCCAGGGTGTCGAGGTGGCTGATGTCGCCGTAGAGGCAGGGGACGCGCAGGCCGGCGAGCTTCTTCTGGATCTCGGGGTTGAAGTCGACGACGAGGAAGTCCTTTCCCTCGTCGGCCAGGAGGGGGACGAGGGAGCTGCCGGCGCGGTGGCAGCCGAGGATCACGATGGGGTGGTGCCGGCGCCCCTCGGACTTGGTCTCGCGCTCCTGGGGGTCGATGAGCCCGCCGCGCGCGAACCACTTGAGCAGGCGGCCGGCGATGGCGTGGTTCCACTGGATCATGTAGGTGGAGACGGTGGAGGTGATGACGAGGGCGATGGCGACGACCGACACGACGCTGGCGTCGATGTGCTTGAGATCGAGGCCGAGCTTGCAGATGACGAGCGAGAATTCGCTGACCTGGGCGAGGGCGATGGACGTCAGGATGCCGACGCGGTGCCCGTAGCGGAAGCCGCGGACGGTGGGCATGACGGGGATGAAGCGGCCGAGGAGCACGACGATCGAGAGGATCACGGCGGCGAGGATGACGGTGGGCGAGCCGAGGGTGATCTGCATGCCCAGGGCAACGAAGAAGAGGGTGACGAAGAAGTCGCGGAGCGAGCGGATCTTGGCGATGACGTCGAGCGAGTAGGGGAAGGTCGACATCGAGACGCCGGCGATGAGGGCGCCCATGGCGATGGAGAAGTCGGCCGCGAGGGCGGCTCCGGAGACGAGGAAGCACCAGGAGATGGCGGCGATGAGGAGGACCTCGGGCGTCTTCGCCACGAGCCGGAACAGGCGCGGCAGGATGAAGCGGCTGACCAGCATGGTCCCGGCCACGAGGGCGAAGCCCTTGCCCATCGACTTCGCGAGCGGCAGCAGGGCCGGGTTCGAGATGTTCGGCTGGACGGCGAGAATGACGATGGCCAGGATGTCCTGCATGAGCAGCACGGCGAGGGTGATCCGGCCCGCGACGGTGTCGAGCTCGGCCTTGTCGGACAGCAGCTTGACGACGATGAGCGTGGAGCTGAAGGCCGACGCGACGCCCAGGTACATCGCGGGCAGGCCCCGGTAGCCGAACGCGTAGGCCGCGCCCCAGCCCAGGACCGCGCAGGCGCCGACCTGGACGGTGCCGAGCACGGCGGCCAGCTTGCCGGAGCGGATGAGCTGCTTGAGGTCGATCTCCAGCCCGACGATGAACAGCAGGAAGGCCAGGCCGAGCTCCGAGATCTGGGTGATCGAGCCGGCGTCCTGGATCCAGCCGAGGCCGGGCGGCCCGATGAGGAGGCCGGCGCCGATGTAGGCCAGGATCAGCGGCTGCCGGGCGAGCTGGGCGACGAAGGCCAGGGCGGTGGCGGCCAGCACGCAGAGCCCGATGTTGTGGAGGAGATCCGCGTGCATGGCGCGAACCCTTCTAGCATGGGAAGGGTCCGCCCGGCAAGGAACCGGCTACTTCAGTTTTTCAGCCATTTTCGCCGCGTCGGTCTCCGGGTACTTCTTCTTCAGCGCCGCCAGCACGGCCTGGGCCGTCGCCGCGTCCGCCTTCTTGCCCGTCGCCATCAGCGCCTTCGCCTGCTCCAGCATCTGGCGCGCGGCGATCTCGTCCTGGACGGGCTTCTCTTTCTTCAGCGCGGCCATGGCGGCCGTCGCCGTCTTCTCGTAGTCCGTCTTCTTGAACCAGGCCGCGATCTTCGCGTACTCGAAGTAGGCCGCTCCCTTGCGGTCCGACTCCATCGCCTTCGCGGCCTCGAGGCCCTTTTCGGCGATCGGCTTGAGCTTCTCGTACATGGCCTGCGCCGCCGCGTCCTTCGAGCCCGCCAGCGTGGCGACGCCCGGGTCGTAGATCCCCAGCTCGAGCTCCGCCGCGAGCGGCTTCAGCTTCGCCGGGATCGTCAGGCCGTCGAACGTGAACTTCGCGTTCGCCAGCTGCTGGTCCACCGCCGCCTTGATCCCGGGAAGCTCGAAGGGGATGTTCCTCTTCGCGCCCTCGGGCGTGATCAGGACCCACTGGTAGATGTTCTGCAGGCTGATGGTGAAGCCGAAGTCCTTCTCGGTCTGGTTCTGCTCGTCGACGAGGATGGGCCACTCGAACTTGTTGCCCTTGGCGTAGCCCTCGACCTCCGACTTGGAGTTGCCGCTGTTGACCGCGATGAAGACGACCGGCTTGTCCGCGTAGTCCTTGCGCAGCTGATTCCATCCAGGAATCTTGTTCGTGCAGCTGGGTCAGCCCTCTTCGAAGAAGTAGAGCACGACCACCTTGCCGCGGAGGCGGTCGAGATGCAGCTCCTTGCTGTTGACCCAGCCGGTGCCTTTGAGCTCGACGGGTTCCTGCGCGAGGGCGGCGGCCAGTAGCAGGCTCAGCATGATCGATCTCCTTCGACCGGATATAACGCCGAAGGATTATAAGGCTATCCCTGGTTACTGGAGGACGAAGCGGAGGACGTCGATGTCGCCGATCGACCGCGACTCGCCGACCTGGTCGCAGACGAGCTTCATGACCTGGAGGCCCTTCTCGAGCTTCACGCCCGGATGCTTGACCAGGACCAGCTTCGTCCATCCGCCGCTGTCGGGCACCTGGATCGGGCCCGAGCGGTCGACGCCCCCGAACTCCAGGTGGAACGTGCCGCCCTTCTTGTTGGAGGCGACCGGGATCTCGATCGTGTAGGTGCCGGCCTGGCGGACGTCGACCGTATAAACCAGCCACTCGCCCGCGCGCGTCCAGCCGATGCCGTGCAGGTTCGAGGCGTCCGGGCGGCCCTCGATGTCGACGTGCGTCTCCCCGCGATAGGCGACGCCCTCGTTCTTCGGCGAGACGTCGTGATAGGCCGTGCCGGGCGGGCCCTCGTCGTAGTGCTCCGCCTCGATCGTGCCGGGGATGGCGTGGGCCTGGCCCTTCCAGGGGGTCGACGCCCCGGGCCACTTCCCTGGCGCCGCGGAGCAGCCGGCCAGCGCGGCCAGAAGAAGAGACGCGATCCTCATGGTTCCTCCAAGTGTTGATGAAGTGACGCGGTCATTTTATCAACACTTCGGGGAAGGCGGCGTGAATGGACAAGTGTTGATAAAATGACCG
This sequence comes from Planctomycetota bacterium, assembly GCA_036383955.1. Lineage (GTDB taxonomy): Bacteria > Planctomycetota > MHYJ01 > MHYJ01 > JACPRB01 > JACQFK01. Next base: position 3,359 of record DASVNH010000037.1, read on the forward strand.
CATCAGTTTATCAGCACTTCATTCCTCGCGGCCGAGGGGGCCGCGGGTGACGCCGAGGGTGCTGACCGCGTTGAGGCGGCGCCAGAGCGTCTGGCCGTCGCCGCGGCCCTCGAGGATCTCGCGGTAGCCGCGGAGGAGCGTCGACGTCTCTTCGCCCGACTGCCCGAGCAGCTCGACCCGGAACCAGCGGACCCCCAGCTCGATCATCTTCCGCAGGTACGGCGAGCCGCTCTGCGGCACGGCGTTGTAGATGGTGTTCCGACATCCCACGTCCGCCTTGACCGGGTGGACCATGCCGACCCAGTCCTTGAGCGCGACGGCGTGGCGGTCGCAGGGGCGGCCGCAGTCGGTGGCGTCCTTGCCGCCCGAGAGCACGGCCGCGAAGACGCAGTGCTCCATGTGGAACATCGGCATGTGCTGGTGCGCGACGACCTCCAGCCGCCCCGGATCGACGCGCGCGAGCAGCGCCTGCAGCTGCTCCCAGTTCAGGTCGTAGCTCGGCACCAGGCGCGCGAGGCCCTTGTCGAAGAGCAGGTCGTTCGTCAGCTCGTTCGCCGCGTTCAGCGAGAAGTCGCCGATCTGCACGAGCCAGGGCGCCTCCTTGCGGAAGAAGGAGAGGTGGGCCGTCGAGCGCGACAGCACCGCGTTCGGCCCCGCGCCGATGATGTTCCGGAGGATGCCCTGCTCGCCGGGCTTGAAGATCCGCGGCGGCGCGAGGGCGATCGCCGCCTCCTTGGCGCGCGCGAGCGGCACCGCGTCGCGGTACTTGCGGATGTCCTCGAAATCGCACTCGATCCAGCGCGCGTTCTCCGCCAGCGCCCGCTCCACCTGCTCCAGCGTCCGGCACAGCACCACGAGCTGGGGCTCGCCGAAGGACGTCGACGGCTTCCGCCGCAGCCGCGCGAGCGCGCCGGGCTTCAGCGCGTAGCCGGGATTGGCGCGCCGGACTTTTTCCAGGTCCTCGCCGAGGCGGCGCCGGAGGTCGTTGATGAGGCTCACCGGGACCATCACGTGGCCGAGCTTGACCTCGAGGTTCCGCAGCTCGAACGGCGTGTTGCCGAGCCGGCCGAGCTGCTCGCGGAGGTAGTCGGCGGTGAGCGGCCGCTTCTGGGCGACCTGCAGCGGGCCCGTCTCGCCCGTCACGCGGTGGACGCCGTCGGAGAACGTCACCACGAGCTTGCCGTTCGACTCCCCCACGGTCGCGTCGACCGGGACGCGGGCGCCCGTCTTCTCGTAAGTCGCGCGCAGCGCCTTGTACATGACGGGGTCGTCGGTCTTCCACACCCGCCAGCCGGGCTCGGGCGGCGGGCATTCGTAGACTTCGAATTCGACCTCCTCCGGCGCGTCGGCCGCGTCGACGCGGGAGCCGTCGGCCCAGAGGTACATGATCCGGCCGCCCGGCTCGTCGTCCTGCGGCTTGCCGTAGTCGTAGACGATGCCGTCGCCGGGACGCAGCGGAGACTCGAGCTTCAGGGAGGCGCGGGCGCCGTCGACGTCCTTCACGTACCCGAGGAAGACGCCGCGCTTTTTCGGCGACAGGCCCTTCACGAGCTTCTGGTGGTCGATGCCGGACAGGAAGCCCGGCACAAACCCGCGGGAAAAGGTCTGCTGAAGCTGGAGCGCCTCCTCGCGCGTCTGGACGCCCGAGGCGGTGTCGACGGCCTTCCGGTACGCCCGGGTCGTCGCCGCCACGTACTCCGGCGACTTGAGGCGGCCCTCGATCTTGAGCGAGACGACGAGGTCGAGGAGCTCGGGGACGAGCTCGACGGCCGACAGGTCCTGCGGGGAGATGAGGTACTTCTGGTCGCCGAGATCCCGGACCTCGCCGTCGACGATCATCTCGTAGGGGAGGCGGCAGGCCTGGGCGCAGGCGCCGCGGTTGGCGGAGCGGCCGCCGAGGGCCTCGCTGGTGAGGCACTGGCCGGAGTAGGCGACGCAGAGGGCGCCGTGGGCGAAGATCTCGAGGGGCATGTCGCTCGCGGCCTTGATCTTGCGGATCTCGGCGATCGAGAGCTCGCGGGCGAGCACCACGCGGGAGAAGCCCAGCTCCTTGAGGAGGTCGAGCTGCTCGGCGCAGGTGGTGGTGGTCTGCGTGCTCGCGTGCAGGGGGAGGTCGGTGGACATCTCGCGGACGAGCCGGGCGACGCCGAGGTCCTGGAGGAGGAGGGCGTCGGGCCCGGCCTTGAGGAGGGTCTCGAGGACTTTTTCGGCCTCCTCGAGCTCGTTGGAGAAGATCAGGGTGTTGAACGTGACGTAGCCCTTCACGCCGCGGAGGCGGAGGAAGGCCATCAGGTCGGGGAGCTCCTCGAGGGTGAAGTTCTTGGCGCGGGCGCGCGCGTTCCACTTGTGGACGCCGAAGTAGACGGCGTCGGCGCCGTTCTCCACGGCGGCGCGGACGCAGTCGAAGTCGCCCGCGGGTGCGAGCACCTCGGGCCTTCGCCCGCCCGTAGCGGCCGCCCGAGGCGCATCGGACAAACGCGACGCATCGGTCATCGCGCGCGCTCGGGGATAAGGCTACGGCCCGCGAGCGGGCCGAGTGTCACCTCAGAACGGACGGCAAGATCGCTCATGGGGAGGGGCTGCGACCCGCGGAGGCCGGGTCGGGAGCGGACGGGCATGGACGCCGTCGCCCCCGGCGCAGGGGCCGGTTGCATGGCCGGATGGTACCCGATCCGGTAGCCGGTAGCCAGTAGCCAGTAGCCCGGGGCGGCCCGCTATCGCCGAAGCCCGCTGGCGCCGGCGGCGTCGCATCGCACCAGGTCACCCTTGATGACCTTGGCGCTTCTCCAATCCCTGGACGTCTCGACCACGCAGGTGTCCGCGTCGACGGACATCGCGTTGAGTTGGAGGGAATCCCGCGAAGCTCCGGCCCACAGCCGCATTCCCGCGAAGACTCCATCCTTGCGGCCCAAGCCGACGCGGGCCCGCAGATTAGGCAGGACTTCGAGGACGGGACCCTCGATTGGTTTGGCCAGGATCCATGTGGAGGCCATCTCGGGAACCGCATTGCGAGGGCGACGTCCCCCTTCACGGACCGGGACGATGTGCATGAAGAGGTGGCCGGACAGGTGCCGATCATGGGGACCCCTTGGTTCCTCCCCCCAATTCACGGCATTGCAGAACTCCACGAGCCCGCCCGGCATGTCCGGTCCTCCTGGCCCGAGGATGTAAACCCGGCCTTCCCACCACACGGGGACGGCTAGGCACGTTCTGCCGGTCAGATGGCCCTCCACGCTGAACGCCTCGAAAGACAGTCGGTTCTCGTGGACGCGTACGCGTCCTTGAGACTCGCCTGATACGAGGCAGGAGCCGAAACTGTTTCGGCTCGTGCCGTCGGCGCCGATCACTAGACCTCGACCCGCCAGGCCAGCCGAGAAGGAGTATTCGCCTGCCACAGTGGCCAGCGTAAGAGGCATTCCATCGGGTGTCCGAGCGGGCGGGATCTCACTCATGGCTGCCGGCGAGAAGGGCAGATGGTCACGCTTCTGGCCATGGCCTTCAGGCGGCGACGTGGCTAGAGAGGTTTGTTGTTGAGGAGCCGGCGTGACGGGTCCTCGCTGCCAACCGCGTATGGCGGCACCCAATATTCCCGCCGTGAGGACAAGACCGCAGGTCAACAACAACCAGCGCATTCGAATGCGACCTCCAGTGAATTAGACGCGACCGGGGAACGGCGAGTGCGCCTTTGCTCAGGAGCCGCGCTTCCGCCACATGTTGACCACGAGGACCGTCTTGTCGACGAGGGCCTGGTCGAAGTAGGCCAGGCCCGCGGGCTTGACCTCCGACCGCTCGATGGGGCCTTCCTCCTCCACGGAGACGACGGTCCAGCCATCCCCGTGCAGCAGGTCCAGGGCCGCGGTCTTGGCGACGTCCAGCGAGTCCAGATCCATCCAGCAGTTCGCGTAGGCGCCTTCGATGTCGCCGAACCGGGCGTGGTCGGGTTTCGGCTGGACGACGAATCGCAGGAAGAACACGGAGGGCGCTACTCCTGCTCGAGGCTGCGCTGGGAGAACTTGAGGTCGCGGCGGATGTCGATCTCCACCGTGCCGGTGGCTCCGCCGCGGAGGGGGATGCCGGAGCTGCCCTGCATCTCCACCAGGACGGTGAAGGTCTGATCGGGGCGCGAGCCGTCGACGCAGGTCTCCAGGGTGTAGGAGATCTTCGCGGGGATGGGGCTGTCGAGATCGAAGTCCCCGAAGCGGCGCAGGAGGAAATGGCCCGTGAAGAGCAGGGTGGCGTAGCGGACGCCGGCCCGGGTCGCGGCGCTCTTGTAGGTGACCTTCATGGCCGAGCTCTTCGGGTCGACGGAATCCCGGAAGTCGTAGCCGCCCAGCACGCGGGCGCCGTCCTCGGGGGGCAGGTCCGCCGATTCGCCGACCTTCAGCGGCATTTTCGGCCAGAGCGGCTCCTCGCCGGCGGGGGCGCGACGTCCTCCCTGGTCCAGGTTCGCGTCGAAGAAGGACGCGCGGAGGATGCCGACGTCCTCCGCGGTGATGAGCCTCTTGTCGTCGCGGCTCAGCTCGCGGGGGCCGTCGGGATCGACCACGAAGAGCACCG
>DASVNH010000038.1:0-5533 GCA_036383955.1 Planctomycetota bacterium
GGGTAATTTTCTCATCATGAAGGAGGGACAGGGTCCGCTTGACCCCGAACCCATATCGAGTATCATAGATTCATGAAACATGGGGTCGGGAAAAGCCTGACCTCCTCGTAGGGGGGCATAGGGGCGATGCAATCGAGTTCCACGGTCCGCCTCGCGGGCCGGGTGTTCGGCAAGTGCGTCCTCAAGCGGCGCATCGGCAAAGGAGGGATGGCCCGCGTCTTTCTCGCGGAGCACACCCTTCTCCGCCGCCCCGTGGCCATCAAGATCCTCTCCGGCGACCTCACCCGCGATCCCGCCGAAATCCGCCGCTTCCTCAGCGAGGCCGTCTCCATCGCCCGCCTCAACCATCCCCATATCATCACCGTCCACGACGTCGGCCAGGAGGAAGACCGGCCCTACATCGTCATGGAGTACGCGGGCAAGGGCGACCTCCACGCCCTCGTCGTCCGCGAAGGCGCCCTCTCCCCCGCCCGGGCCACGCGCATCGCCCGCGACCTCGCCGGCGCCCTCGAGCACGCCCACCGCGCCGGCATCCTCCACCAGGACTTCAAGCCCGGCAACCTCCTGGTCCTCGACGACGGCCGCGTCAAGATCGGCGACTTCGGCCTCGCCGCCGCCGGCGCCCCGGCCGGCGCCGCCGCCTGGGGCACCCCCCAGGTCCTCGCCCCCGAGCTCATCCTCGGCGCGGCCCCGGACGTCCGCTCCGACCTCTACGCCCTCGGCGTCACCCTCTACTTCCTCGTCGCCGGACGCTATCCCTTCGACGGCCGCACGGCCGCGACCGTCGCCCGCCTCCAGGCGGAGAACAAGCGCGTCCCCCTCCCCGAGCTCTGCCCCGAGATCCCCCAGGCCCTCGCCGCGCTCATCGACCGCCTGATGGCCCGCGACCCCCGCCAGCGCTTCGCCACGGCCGCCGACGTGGCGCGGGAGCTCGACCTCCTGCTCACCGCGCCGCGCTCGTCCGCCGAGACCCCCTTCGGCTGGGAGGCCATCGAGGGCGTCGAGGCGATGCTCCGCCACGGGACCTACGGCGAGGCGCTGCGCCGCGCGCGCCGCCTCGGCGCCGCCCGCTACCGCGAGGGTTCGATCGAGGAGGCGGCCGCCGCCCACGCCGCCTGCGCCCACGCCCTCTGCCTGCTCGACGACCCCGCGCGCGCGGAGCGCTACAGCCGCGGCGCGGGCAAGCTCAGCATCCGCTGCGGCAGCACCCTCACCCTCGGCTGGAGCCTCGCCGCCGGCGCCCTCGCCAAGCTGCGCAACGGCGAGGCCCCCGCCGCCGAGGCCACCGTCGAGATGGCCCGCGGCGTCCTCCGCGCCCACCCGCGCCACGCCTGGACGATCCAGACCGGCCTCATCGCCGCCGAGATCGCCCTCGCCCGCGACGAGTTCGAGCGCGCCGTCGCCCTCGCCGAGCCCGCCTTCGACTACCCCGAGCTGCGCCCCCGCGCCATGCTCCTTCAGGCCGTCGCCCGCCACCGCGGCGGCCGCCCCGACGACGCCCTCACCCTCCTGCAGCGCGCCGCCCGCGAGCTCGCGGAGGAGTACGACGCCGACATCCTCTGGAAAGTCCAGGCCGCGCTGGCGGAAGTCGCCGACGCCGACGCCGCTCCCATGCACCGCAAGGAGGCGATGGAGGCGGTCTACCGCGTCGCCGGCGGCCTCGAGGAACGCGAGCGGGCCCGCTTCCTCGGCAGCCCGGGCCTCGCGGGGCTGCTCGACCCGAAGACCTGGTCCGAACGGACGTCGCGCTCCCACCCGCTGCGGATCCCGCCGCGGGAGGGCGTGGAGAAGCGCCCGGTGCTGTCGGTGGTCGACGTCGTCCGCCGCATCAACTCCGAGCCCTCGGCGAGCCGGCTGGCCGGCACGATCCTGGAGGAGACGCTGTCGCTCTGCGGCGCGCGCCGCGGCGCGCTCGTGCTCCTGAAGAAAGGCGTGGCCGTCGCGTGCGTCTCGCGGGACCTCGACGACGCCGACCCGGCCCCGCTGCGCGCGCTCGCGCTGCGGGTGATCCGCCACGCGTTCCGGCAGGGCGGGACGTTTTCGAGCGCCGACGTCCGCAAGGATCCGCGGCTCGCCGAGCTCCGCGCCGGGACCTCCGGGCTGCCCCGCTCGCTGCTCAGCGTGCCGTTCCAGGTCCGCGGCGGCGTGCAGGGCGCGCTCTACCTCGACGACCCGCGCCCCCACGCGTTCAGCGACCGCGAGATCGAGCTGGCGGCCGTCGTGGCCGAGCACGGCGCGGCCGCCATCCGCCTGGCGAACCTCAAGGCGGCGATGGAGCGCGATCCCGTCACGGGCGCCCTCACCCACGCCGCGTTCGAGGACCGCCTGACCCGCGAGCTGCAGCGCGTGGGCCCGTGCTCCGTGCTGCTGCTGGACGTCGAAAGCCTGCGGGAGATCCGGAACAAGACGGGCCGGGTCGCCGCGAAGACGCTGCTACGGACTCTCGCGCGCGCGATCGGCTCTCTGCTGAAGGGCGCCGTCGTCGGGCGCCACGGCGACGACGACCTGGAAGTGCTGCTGCCGGGGACGTCGGGCCAGGAAGCGCGTCCCGCCGCCGCGCGGCTGATCGAGCGCCTGCGGTCCCACAGCTTCCGCCTGGACAAGAGCCGGGTGCGCGTTTCGGTGTCGGTGGGCGTCGCCGCCTCTCCCGAGGACGGCCACGACGCGCGGACGCTCATCCTCCGGGCCGAGCAGGCCCTGCGCCGGTAGCGGAATCCGGAATCCAGAATCCAGAATCCCGGAGCGCGATGTTCCACTAGGCCCTGAGGAGCTTCCGGATTCGGGAGCTCGATGTTCCCCAAGACCTTGTGGAGCCTCCGGCTCCTGGATTCTGGATTCCGGATTCTGGATTCCAGCAGGGTATCATTCGAGCATGACCCGACCGAAGCATCCGGACTACGACACGGCCTACGGAAAGCTCGAGGAAGCCCTGAAGGCGGCTCTGGCCGACTGCCAGTCGGGGACGATCGGGCACGTGAGCGACCGCCTCTTCGACGCGATGATCGCGCTCGACGACTGCTTCGCGCACGACGGCCAGGAATCGCGCTTCACCCGCGCGCGCCCGATCATCGAAGCCTGGAAGGGTTGACGCGGCTTTGCGCCTGCATATCCCGGACGGTTAAATGGGGAGCGTGAGCGACAACCCGGCCCTCGCCATGGTGGCGTTGAAGGACGTCGAAGCGCCCGTTCCCGAGCGCGTGTTCGCGGAGCTGAAAAAGCGCTGGCCCGACGCGCCGCCGCCGCGCGAGGTGGCCTCCAAGAATGGCGCGCTCACGTTCAAGCTCGACGACGCGCTGGCGGCCGTCGCGCTCATGCCCGCCCCGATCCCGTGGAGCGCCCTCGAAGGCCCCTGCGCCGCGGCCTGGTACTGGCCGAAGGCGGCGGAGGCGATGAAGGCGCATCCGTCGCACCTGCTCGTGACGCTGAGCGGGGGACGTCGAACCCCCATCGACCGCTGCCTGCTGCTGACGGCGCTGACGGCCTCCGTGACGGCGGTGTCGAAGGCGGCGGGCGTCTACTGGGGGGCGGGGCCGGTGCTGCAGTCGCCGGCGGCGTTCCTGGAAGTGGCCTCCGAGATGAAGCAGGATTACCTGCCGCTGCGGCTCTGGATCGACTTCCGGCTGGTGCGGGAGCGGCCGGGGGTGCACTCGGTGTACACGACGGGCCTGGACGCGTTCGGGCACATGGACCTGGAGCTGCCGAAGTCGCGGCAGAAGCCCGAGGCGCTCTTCGACCTCGCCTTCAACGCGGCCCACTACCTGCTGGACCGCGGCCCGGTGCTGAAGGACGGCGACACGTTCGGGACGTCGGCCGAGCAGAAGATCAAAGTCCGCCACGTCCCCTCGCGCTGGGGCCACGCCGGCAAGATCCTCTCGCTGAACTTCTGACCCCCGGACCCGGACCCGGACCCGGACCCGGACCCGGACCCGGACCAGGACCAGGACCCGGACCCGGACCGGGACGATCCCCCCCACCCCCCCCGGGGGGGGCTGATCCTGAGCCTTCGCGCGCCTCGGAATTCGAATTTTAAGGGCCGGGCGCGGCGTCGGGAGGGATAATAAAGGTTCAGGGGCGGCCGCTCAACCGCGAGGAATCAACCATGGCGATGCCGGAAGGCCGTCGGTCCTCCAAGCCGAGCACGGTCCGCCGCAAGACCACCCGCCGCGACCCCGACTCGGCCGACGATCGCGCGGCCCAGATGCACGCGGCCTCCGAGGAGCGCAAGGCCAAGAGCCAGATGGCCCTCATCGGAGGCATCGGCGGCGGCGGCCTCCTGCTGCTGATCATCATCATCGCCGCCGCGTCGTCCGGCTCGGCGCGGCCCGACCGGCGAACGGAGAAGAAAGCCGCCGCCCCGCCCCCGCCCGTCGAGGCCCCCGTCGCCAAGCCCAAGCCGACCAACTACGTGCGCAACACCGGCGCGATCGTCTTCGTCTGCGGCGGCATCGAGGCCCACCCGGACAAGGAGGTCGTCATTCCCTCCTGCCCCAAGTGCTCGGCCAAGAACGTCTTCGAAGTGGACAACGAGGCGCGCGCCTACCGCTGCACCAAGTGCAAGGGCGTCTACGAAAACGCCGACATCAAGTGCGGCGACTGCGGCCGCGCCGCCCGCGTCACCCACCTCAAGAAGATTCTGGCGACGGCGCAGTAACCTGCCGGGTCCCCCGGCAGTCGGGGTAGCGCGAGCAGCCCCAGAAGGCGCCGAACTTGCCGTTGCGCTGGCGCATCGGGCCGCCGCATTGGGGGCAGGTGACGATCGCGGCCGCGACGGCCTCCACCGGCATGACTTTCATGGTCGCCGCGTAGGAGCACCAGTCGCAGGCGGGCGTCGGAGGCGGACACTCCTTCAGCACCTTCTGGGTCTCGCCCACGAAGCCCAGGAAGGCCTCGCGGTCGCGCGGGATCTCGATCCACTGGACCGCGCCGCTGTAGACCTGCCGGTCCCCGTCTTGCGTCAGCGCCGACGGTTCGAAACAAAGCAGGCCCAGCTTCGAGATGGGCCCGATTTTCGGCGCGGGCCCCTTGAGAATGCGAGGGGACGTCGTCGGATGCTCGAACGCGTGGGCGTAGGCGTGGAGCTGCCGGCCGTAGAGGACGCCCTTCTCGGGCGAGATCGTCGTCGTCTTGAAGTCCAGGATGCCCCAGCTCCCGTCGTCGAACTCGATCAGGGAGTCGATCTTCCCGTAGATGTACCAGTCGTCGACGGGCTCCGATTCGACGGCCTGCTCCGCGCAGCGGAAGACCCCCGGCGGGAGGCCGGGGAGGACGTCGGTCGTCCGACGTCCGTCATAGAACTTCATCTGGAGGCCTTCGAGCTTCTTGAAGATGCCGGCCATGGGCATCGACGGCTGCCGGATGTTGCGCACGACCTTGAGGTAGTAGCAGCGCTTGCACTGCTCCCAGAGGAAGGCGAAGTCGGAGGGGCTGAGGCGATGCATGGCGGTGATTATAACGAGAGCCAAGAGCCAAGAACCTAGAGCCAAGGAATCCCCCCTTTCCCCCCGGGCCTTCGCCCGCCGAAGCGGGCATGGCT
>DASVNH010000039.1:0-12301 GCA_036383955.1 Planctomycetota bacterium
CTGGTCCTGGTTCCTGGTCCTGTTCTATACTGAGCCGCCATGGAGGAACTCCGGCTCCCCGGGTGGCCCGGCCCGACGCTCTTCACGCCCGAGCCGCCGTCGATGGAGCGCGGGGCCGTCGTCATCGGCAGCATCCGGGAGACCCAGGGAGAGCCGACCGCCTACGCCGCCTTCGTCGTCCGCGAGGACGGCCAGGTCTGGCTCTACGACCGGACGGGCCGCGATCCCGACCGCTACGTCAACGCGAGCCTCGAGATCTTCCTGGCCGGCCTGGCCCGCTTCGTCGAGCTGTGGCCCGCGCTCTCGACCGCCGAGACCACGGAGCTCCGAGACGTCTTCAAGGCCGAGTTGCTGCGCGTCGACCCCGCGTGCCTGAAGCCCGGCTCCTACTGGACCACCTGGATGGAGCCGCCCGGGATATAGTTCAGGCGTGAAGATCGTCGCCGCCACGCTTCTCGCCGCGGCGTTGGCGGTCGCCGCCGCCGTGCTGTACTTCGCGGTTCTGCGCCCCCGCGCCATCCGCGAGAACGAGGCGGCGGCTGTCGCGACCCTGGAAACGCTCCGGGAGGCCCAGCTCCGGTTTCGAGTCCAGGATCGCGACGGGAACAAGATCAATGACTTCTGGACCGCGGATATCGCCGGGCTCGACGTCCCAGGGCTGACCGACGGACGTCCGCTGCGCGGCTACCTCTTCATCCCGTTGCTCGACCACGACTGCTCTACCGCGAACGACATCATCGATCCCCGGATGATTTCGTACCTCGACGACCGCCTTTCCGGCTTCGGCTTCTGCGCCTATCCCGCCGACTACGGTCGCACGGGCAAGACGACGTTCCTGCTCTGCGAGCACGGCGACATCCTGCGACTCGACTCCGGCGGCCGCCCCGTCACCCGTTGGCCGGGCTCCGCCTGCCCGCAACTGATGTGGCAGAAGCTGGACTGACAGGATCGCCCCCCTGGTCCTGGTTCCTGGTCCCCGTCACTCCCCAGGGGGCAAGCCCGTGGGACACCCCGTCCCTGGTCCTGGTTCCTGGTCCTACTTTGCCTCGAACAAGGCTTTGACTTCCATCGGGCTCAGCGCGCGCTGGTAGATGCGGACGTCGTCGATCGCCCCCCGCGCCGGCCAGGCCCACTGCTCCGCGCCGGGGCTCGCGATGCCGACCTTCCAGGTGGAATCGGTGGGACGGGCCTCGCGGTTCGCGCCGAGCTCCTCGCTGTGGACGAGCTCGCCGTTCACCAGGATCGCGACCGTCCCGACGCCTTTGTCCACCACGCCGGCCACGTGATACCACTGCCCCGGCTCGTACGTCTCGCTCCAGGTCCCGGCGCCCTTCCACTCCGGCTCGCCGTCCTTCGTCACCCAGTGCGTCATGATGAACTTCCCCTCGCGGGTATAGCTCAGGCCCGTGTGCCAGCCCGTCTTGATCACGATGCCGAACGCCGCGTCGTTCACCTCGTCGTTGGCGCCCGCGGGCTTCGCCGCCGGCTTGAACCACGCCGCCAGCGTGTAGTTGCCGTTCTGCACCTTGTCCAGCGCCGGCGAGTTCGGCGCCTCCAGGTAGCCGCCCTTGCCGTCGAACGTGAAGCAGCCCTTCACCTTGCCTTCGGCCTTCCCCACTTCCCCGACGACCTTCAACGGATCCGCCTTCTCGTCGAGCGGCCACCACGCCACCAGCTCCGACACCCGCGTCGGCTCGGCCTGCAGGGCGTCGGTGAGCGTTTCCTCGACGTCCATCGGCAATGACGCGGTCACGTAGGACGTCGACTCGACTTCCTTCGGCGCGGGCGTCATCGCCCCGACACCCACCGCCGCCACGGCCGCCGCCGCGACCCATCCGAGCGCGGCCACTTTCACTTTCGTCCAGAACATCATGGTCAGGGTTCCCTTCGTCAAAGCGAGCACGTGCGCGGACACGCACCCGCCGTCCAACGTTCCTCTCGCCGTCCACGCCGCGAATCCGGCGGGGGCCGACTCGGCCGTCCACAGCGCGGCCAGCATCCCCGCGGGGATCGCCAGCCGCGTCCGGAGAATCTCCCGCCCACGCGAGAGCCACGATCCGACCGTCCCGGGCGAGCTGCCCAGCTCCGCCGCCGTCTCCTCGATCGAGAGCCCCTCCATGTGGAAGAGCACGAGGGGACGTCGATAGCGCTCCGGCAGGCGGTCGAGCTCCGCGTCGAGCCGCTCCCGCAGGCCGTCGTCGGACGTCGAAACATCCCGCATCGCCGCCTCCCGTTCGCGCTCCCGCCGGGCCTCCCGGGCCTTCACCGCGTTGACCGCCGTGCCGCGGGCGACGCGATGGAGCCAGGGGCCGAGGGGACGTCCCAGATCGAGGTCCCCGAGCTTGCGGGCCAGGATCAGGAAGACCGCCTGGGCCGCGTCGTGGGCCTCCTGGCGGTCGCCCAGCACCCGGGCGCAGACGTTGAGGACCAGCCGCTCGTGGCGGCGGACGACGACTTCGAAGGCCGCCTGCTCCCTTCTCTCGAGGAAGGACGCCAGCAGCTCCGCGTCGCTCCGGAGGTCGGTGTCGTGGATCGGCATCGTCAGCCTCCACGTATAGCCCAAGAGCTAGGTCCTGTTTCTTGCAGGGAACCGACTTTGTAAGCAGAAGGACCAGGTACCAGGACCAGGACCAGGGACGGGGGTGCCCCATGGGCTTGGCCCCTGGGGAGTTACGAGGACCGGGTACCAGGACCAGGACCAGGGACGGGGTGCCCCCATGGGCTCGCCCCCTGGGGAGTTACGAGGACCGGGACCAGGGGGAAATGGGGTAAGCGCAAGGTGCTTGCGCTTAGGAGCTTGAGGAACTTTCTGAAACCCCGCGGATTTCGCGACGACAAAACGGGGGGATCGCGCACGTGTGGGTGAAAGGAGACGCGCGATGGAAAAGTGGAGAGCGGATTTCACCCAGATGAAAGCCTGGCAGGTCGCGTACGAGGTGACCCTGGAGGTCTATCGCCTCACCAGCGCGTTTCCCCCCATGGAGCGGTTCGGGCTCGTCAACCAGATGAGGCGGGCGTCAGTGTCGATGCCATCGTCGCTCGCGGAGGGCTACGCCCGACGCCGTCCGCGCGACAAGGGGTACTTCTATACCGTCGCACGCTCGTCCGGCGAGGAGCTGAAATCCCAGCTCATGGTTTCACGGGATCTAGGGTTCATCCAACCCGCGAAATTCGAAGCCGTGATGATCCGCCTGGACGAGGCTTGCCGCCTGATGCACGGCCTGATCGAAGCGATGGAAACCAGGACGTCGTCGAACTGACTCCCCTGGCTCCTGGTCCTAGCCGTCATTTCCCAGGGGCATCCAAGGGGCCGCCCTATCCCGGGTCCTGGTCCTGGTCCCTGGTTATCGCCGCCAGTCCCCAGGGGCATCCAAGGGGCCGCCCCGCCCCTGGTCCTGGTCCCTGGGCCTACTTGACGGTGACCCTCAGGGGGCCCGTCGCCTTCAGGGCGACCTGGTGGCTGCCCTCCCCAAACTCCACGGCGGCAGACTCGGCGCCTTGAAGCGTGAGAGTGGCTTTGCGGCCGGTGGGGACGTCGAGCTTGAAGCGAACCTCGCCCATGGGAATCTCGTCCAGCGGGAGCAGTCCGGAGACGAGCGCGATCTTCTGGACCCAGCCGGTGGGGGTCTTCACTTCGTAGGCGCGGATGACCTGCTCGTGCGTGACGGCATACGGACCTTTGCCGAGCTCCATCAGGAAGCGGATCAGGTCGCGGAGCTCGGTCCGGGTGAGGCCGCGCACGATGCCCTCGGGCATCATCGAGCCGATGTCCTTGCGGCGCTCGATCTTCTTGATGGGAAGGGTCTCGGAGCGGTCCGCGGCAGGGTCGCGCAGGACCAGGACCTCCTTGTCCTCGCGCACCTTGTAGCCCTGCAGAATGCGGCCGTCGGTCGTGGCCACGAGCGTCGCCGTGAAGTTCTCCTTCACCTGGCGGTTCGGCCACAGCACCGACTCGATCAGCAGGTCGGCGGGCAGCGCCGTGCCGACTTCCCCAAGCTCCGGCCCGACCTTGCCGCCCGCCCCGCCGATCGCGTGGCAGGACAGGCAGTTCGTCAGCCTGCCTCGGAAGACCTGCTCGCCCTTCGCGGGATCGCCCTGCGCCTTGGCTTCGGTGATCAGGGCTTTCACGAGCTCGACGTCGTACGCCACCGGGCCCGCCGAAATGCCGGCGGCCTTCTGGAGGATGTCCCAGAGAGGCTTGTCCTCGCGACCGGCCGCGCCCATCGCGCGCAGGGCGAGCAGCGCCGCGTCCTTGTCGACGTCCTTCAAGGCGGCGGCGAGCGCCTCGGCGCCGCCTGAGCGGGCCAGGTAAGCCCGCACGACGTCCGTCGGATCGCCCGGCAGAGAAAGCAGCCTGGCTGCTTTCTCCGGGCTTTTCGGCGCGAGAGCCGCGGCCGCGTCGCTCAGGATTTCGTAGGGGCCGTCGTCGTCCAGAGGATCGCCGAGGGCCGCGAGCGCGTTGAAGGCGGCCCGACGCAGCTCGGGGCTCAAGGCTTTCTTGCGGGCCTCGTCCTTGAACGCCGACAGCTTCCAGGCCGCGACCAGCGCGAGCGCCGCGCGCGGCTGATTCTCCAGGTGGCGCTTCATCGCGGCCAGGTCGCCCAGCGGCCGGCCCCCGCGCGCGAGCTCCTCGAGCGGCTCGGCGGTCGTCGCCTTTTCGAGCACGAGCTCCCGGTCCTCGGGCGTGCCCACCGCGGCGAGCGCGGTCAGCAGTCCCGCGTCGGTCTTGCCGCCCCGCACCAGCGCGGACAGGATCTTCGCGCCGCCGGCGGCCGTCGCGACGGCCTCCAGGCGCTTCGCGGGAACGCCGCGCGCGAACCAGCCCTCCCACTCGGGACGTCGAAGGTGCACGGCCTGGTTGAACGCGTACTGGAGGAAGGCGTCCATCGGGCGGTCGACGGCCTTCGCCAGGACGTCGAGCGTCCCCGGCACGTACGAGCACGCGACGACCGCTTCCAGCCGCACGCGCGGATGTTCGTCCTGGATCGCGCGGTCGAGCAGCGCGGCGGCGTTGGGAAGTCGATCGTGCCAGTAGCTCACGACGCGGGTCGCGTAGGCGCGGGCGCGGCCGTCTTTCGCGGTGAGCAGCCGCTCGAGGAGCTTCGGCTCGACTTTGTCCTGGGACTCGTAGGCGCCCAGGACGTCGACGAGCACCCGCTCGTCCTCTTCCTGCCACGACAGCGGCTTGTCGCGCAGCAGCCGCTTGGCCTGGTAGCGGTTCCAGCGCTCCGGCGACTTCAGCTGGGCGAGCAGCGCGGGGCCGTCCATCTTCTCGAGCGCGGGGCGCTTCACCAGCGGGCGGCCCTTGACCGAGATCCGCCAGACGCGGCCGTGGGCGACGTCCCGGTCCGGGTGCCGGAACGAGGCCTGGTAGTGGCCGATGATGGGGTTGTACCAGTCGGCGACGTAGACGGCGCCGTCGGGGCCGACCTTGACGTCCACCGGGCGGAAGGCGACGTGCGTCGAGGTGAGGAGCGGCGGCAGCTCCTTGGCCGCGAAGCCGGAGCGGTCCTCGGTCCACGCGTAGCGATAGACCTGATTGTTCATGAAGCCGCCGGAGTAGAACAGGCCCTGCTCCTCGGGCGGCAGGTGCGCGGTGCCCACGAACTCGCAGCTCGCGAACTTCCGGCCTTTCGTCCAGACGGCCGCGAAGGGCAGGAAGCGATCGGCCCGCTGCGCCGCCGGCATCATGTAGTAAAGGCCGTGGCCGTTGCCCGCGGCCATGAGCGGCTGGCCCCAGTCGTCGAAGTCCAGCCCCCAGGGATTGTGCGCGCCCATCGCGCCGTGCAGGAAGCCGTCGAGCCTCAGCCGGTTCGGCCGCAGCCGCCAGACCCCCGCGCTGTCGAGCTTCTCGACGCCCCACGGCGTCTCCACGCGCGAGAAGGCGTGCATGCCCTGGCAGAACCAGAGCTCGCCCCCCGGGCCCCAGCGGAACGAGTTGATGTTCTGGTGGGAGTCGCCGGTGCCGAAGCCCGACAGCAGCAGCTCGCGGGTGTCGGCTTTGTCGTCGCCGTCGACGTCCTTCAGCACGAGCAGCTCGTTCGCCACGCCGACATAGACTTCCCCGAGCCCCAGCTCCAGGCCCATCGGCATGTTCAGGCCGTCGGCGAAGACGGTCGACTTGTCCGCGCGGCCGTCGCCGTTCGTGTCCTCCAGAATGATGATCTTGTCGTTCGGCTTCTCGCCCGGCTTCAGCTGCGGATAGGCCCAGGTGCAGATCGCCCAGAGGCGGCCCCGCTCGTCCCAACGGATCTGGACCGGATTGGCGATGCCGTCTTTCTCGCTCGCGAAGAGATTGGCCTCGAAGCCCTCGAGGAGCTTGAAGGACTTGAGCTCGTCCGCGGGATCATGCTGAAGCAACAGCGCCAGCGCGAGAATCATCGATCCTCCAGCCGCCGCAGGATGGGCAGCCAATCCTGCATCTCGATCGCGAGGCCGCGCACGCGGTTGTCGCGGGCGTCGCGGCTGAAGGGCTGGTCGCTCCGGTCGCCCTCGATGAAGGCCCAGTTCATCGGCCTCCAGGCGTCGAACCAGATCCGGTTCTTTTCCTGGATCGACCGCAGCAGGTCCGTGGGGACCGGGCGTTCGTCGACGCCCAGGGCCCGCGCGACGGCCGCGGCGATCGCCTTCTGGCCGGCCTCGGTCGGATGGACGCCGTCGCGGGTCGCGACGTCCACCGTCGACAGGTCCACGAAGAGCGCCTGGCGCTTCGCCGCGATCGCGCGGCAGGCGTCGACGTAGGCCGCCAGCTCCGTGTTGCGGGCCGCGGCGTCCGGCAGCGGCGGCGCCTTTTTCTGGAAGGGCGTCGGGGACAGGACGACGATCCGCCTGGTCCGTTCCTGAACGTCGCCGAGCAGCTTGTCGTACGCGTCGCGGAACGCGGAAAGGTCGCCGCGGAGCGACTCGAGCTGGCCGAACTGGGTGACGACGACCGACGCCCCGGCGCGGGCGAGCGAACGGCGGATCGGTCCGAAGTTGACGTCGCGGCGCTGCTCGAACACGGTGTCGCCTTCCCAGGCCAGGCTCCGGAAGAGGACGCCTTTGAAGGCGAGGCGGAGCTGGGCCTCGAGGTGCCCCGACGCGCAGCCGGCCGACAGCCCTTCCCCGCCGAGGAAGGCGACGATGTCGCCGTCCTTCAGATCGAAGCGGCCGGCGAACGGCTCCTTCATATGCGGGCGCGGGCGGTACCAGGGGAGGACGTCGACGGCCAGCGCGAGCTCCTCGGCGCTCCAGGGCTTCGACGAGAGGCGGAGGTCGTCGATCAAGCCGCGGAACGCCTTCTTCCCGGCGCCGCCGAGGACCAGCGCGCCGTCCTTCGGCGACTCGCCCTCCGCGGCCCGCTCGCCGTTGACGTAGATCTTCGAGGCGGTGACCGCGAGGTGGGTCCATTGCCCCGAGAACCAGCGGCCCGGGGGCGTCTTGAGCGCGCCGAACGCGACGGCGCCGTCGGCCGTCAGCTCGACCCCGTCAACCACCGTCATCGGGCCGGCATCGGCGGCGAAGAACCAGAGGCCAAGGGAGCTCCAGCGGCGGTCGGCGAAGACCAGGCGGGTGTCGACGCCGTTGAAGACCAGCGCCTTGCCGCCCACGGCGCTGTCACGCCACTCCGCCCGTCCCTCGATCGCGGCGCCCGGGGCGTCGCCGTCCAGCGTCCACCTGCCGTCCTGGTGTTGATAAACTGACGCGGTCATTTTATCAACACTTAGGAGCAGTATCAGGACCGCCGTCATGAGTCCTCTCAAGTGTTGATAAAATGACCGCATCAGAACGTCAACACTTCTACGCCTGGCGGCAGATCTGTTTCTGCGTGCCCAGGCCGTCGATGCTCAGCTCCATCGTGTCGCCGGCCTTGAGGTAGATCGGGCTGGGCTTCTGGCCGAGGCCGACGCCCGGCGGCGTGCCCGTCGTGATCACGTCGCCCGCCTCCAGGACCATGAACTGGCTCAGGTACCAGACGAGATGCTTCACGTCGAAGACCATCGTCTTCGTATTGCCCGTCTGCATCCGCTTGCCGTTCACATTCAGCCACATGCCGAGCGTCTGCGGGTCCGGGATCTCGTCGGTCGTGACCAGCCAGGGGCCGAGCGGATTGAAGGTCTCCGCCGACTTCCCCTTGTCCCACGAGCCGCCGCGCTCCAGCTGGAAGTGCCGCTCGGAGACGTCGTTCGACACGCAGTAGCCCGCGACATAGTCGAGGGCCCTCGCCTTGTCTTCGAGATAGCGCGCCGTCTTCCCGATGACGACGCCGAGCTCGACTTCCCAATCCGCCTTCTCGCTCCGCCGCGGGATCAGGACGTCGTCGTTCGGCCCCACCGCCGTGTTCGACGCCTTCATGAACACGACGGGCTCGGGCGGGATGGGCATGTTGGATTCCTTGGCGTGGTCGGCGTAGTTGAGGCCGATGCCGAGGATCTTGTAGGGCCGCGCGACCGGCGCGCCGAGGCGCTTGCCCTGGAGGTCGACGACCGGCAGCTGGGCCTTCGCGACGGCCTCCTTCAGCCGGGCGAGGCCGCCCCCCTCGAAGAACTCGCTGTCGAAGTCGCGCGCGACGCTGGAGACGTCGAAGGCCTTCCCGTCGGGCCGCAGCACCGCGGGCTTCTCTTTCCGGAAGTCGCCGTATCGAAGCAATTTCATGAGGGCCGATTATACAAGCGCCATAAATCGTACTGTCCAATTTATGGTGCCCCGGAGGCACCATAAATTGGACAGTACGATTTATGGTTTTCCGTTAATCGCGACGTCCCACTTTTCCCATGCCACGGCATAATGGAAAGGCCGATGGATGCTTTCCCCACCACGATCTGGACCCACGTCAAGTCGGCCAAGGACGGCGACTCCAGCCAGCTCAGCCACATCCTCATCCGCTACCGGGCGCCCATCGTCGGCTTCCTCCGGCGCAAGGGGGTGCGGGAGGACATCGCCGAGGACCTGGCCCAGGAGGTCCTGATCCGCGTCTCCAAGCGGGAGTTCCTCCGCAAGATCGACCCCGGCCTGGGCAAGTTCCGCACGCTGCTGCTCTCGGTGACGCGGCACGTGCTCTCGGAGGAGCTCAAGCGGGAGCGGGCCCAGCGGCGCGGCGGCGACGCCAAGCGGATCGAGGGCAGCGGCGTCATCGACCAGCTCAAGGGTAAGGAAGACGCCGTCTTCGACCAGCTCTGGGTCCGCGAGCTCGTCGAGGGCGCCCTCCGCGGCCTCGACGAGGATTCGAAGAAGCGCGGCCTGCCGCTCGGCGACGCCTTCCGCTTCAAGTACCTCGAAGGGATGTCGCAGGAGGAGGTCGCGGCCCGCCTGAACTGCACGGTCTTCACCGCGAAGAACCACATCTACTACGGCAAGCTGCGCTTCAAGGAGCTCCTGCTCGCCGCCATCAAGGACTACTGCGCCACCGCCGAGGAGTACGAGGACGAGCTGCGCCGCCTGGCGCCGTACCTCGGATCGGCCGCCTCATGATGTCCTGCTCGTTCTGCGCGCGGCCCTACGAAGGCGACTTCTGCCCGCGCTGCGACGAGGCGGTCGACATCGACAAGGTCCTCGGCGTCCTCCAGGAGCCGAAGGAACCGACCGCCCTCCCCCCGCGCGAGATCGGCCGTTTCCGCGTGGTGCGTTCGCTCGGCGAGGGCGGCACCGGCATCGTCTACGAGGCCCTCGACCCCGTCCTGGGCCGCTCCGTCGCGCTCAAGATCCTCAAGCCCCGCGGCCTCAGCCCCGAGCTGGTCGAGCGCTTCCTCCGCGAGGCGCGGTTCCTGGCGCGGCTTCGACATCCCAACATCGTGCAGATCTACGAGCTCGGCCGGCACGCCGACCGCGACTTCCTCACGATGGAGTACATCGAGGGCACGCCGTTCCCGGGGACGGCGGACCGGCGCGAGGCCGTCAGCCGCCTCGCCAAGGTCGCCCGCGCTCTCGGCCACATCCACCGGCGCTCGATCGTGCACCGCGACTTGAAGCCGTCGAACATCCTCGTCGACGGCGGCGGCCGCCCCGTCGTCATGGACTTCGGGATCGCGCGCTCGGCGGAGGCCGTCTCGACCCTGAGCCTCGCCGGCAGCCTCTGCGGCACGCCGGCGTACATGGCGCCCGAGCAGTTCGCGGGCGAGACGGCCGACGCGCGCACGGACGTGTACTCTCTCGGGGTCATCCTCTACGAGCTGCTGGCGGGCCGGCGGCCCTTCGACGGCAAGACGGTCGTGGCGCTCGCCGAGCAGGTCCGCGGAGGCAAGGCGGAGCCGATCCCCGACGTCGCGCGCGAGCTCGACGCCATCTGCCGCCGGGCGATGTCGGTCCGGCCCGAGGACCGCTTTCCGACCGCCGACGCGATGGCGGAGGCGCTGGAGAAGCTGCTCTCCGGACGCCGGCGCCGCCGCGTGCCGGCCCACCTCACCTGGGCGCTCGGCGGCGCGATCGCCGGCCTGCTCGTCGTCCTCACGCTCTTCGCGCTCAGGCCGTCGACGTCCCCTCCACCGCCGCCCCCCGCGCCGGTGATCGACACGTCCGCCCACGTCGCCGAAGGGCGCCGGCTGTCGCTGCAGGGCCGCTTCGAAGAGGCGCACGCCGCGTTCGACCGGGCGGCCGACCGCCTGGACGCCCTGGTCGCGAAGGGCGAAATGGTGCTCACCCAGCAGTTCGCGCTGCACGCGGACCGGCTGCTGATTCCCAACACCGTGCGCGGGCTGCGGGCGCGGCTCGCGGACACGCAGGGGGCGGCGTTCGACCGCCTGGCGGCGCGGCCGGAGTTCAAGGCGGCGGCCACGCTCTTCGCCCACGTGGCGCGGGCCCAGTGGGACGCGGCGAAGAAGGCGGTCGTCGACGACGCGCAGCGGTCGGCCATCGAGTTCTTCGCCGACGGCCACCGCTTCCTGCAGCGGAAGGAAGCGGAGGCGATCCAGAACGAGCGCGACGTCTGGCGCGTCTACGCCGCGGTGCACGAGCTCCGGCCGGTCCTCGCCAAATTCCCGAACCTGCCCGGGCCGCGACGGACGTCGACCCACGCCGGCCTGCTCCGGCTCGAGGCCTTGCTCCATGACGCGCGCGGCGAGAAGGAAAAGGCGCTGGACGCGCTGACGCGTTCGCTGGCGCTGGCGCCCGATTTCCTGCCGTCGCGCCTGGCCCGGGCCCTCCTGCTCCAGCAGACGAAGGCGACCGAGCAGGCCGCCGCCGAGCTGCAAGCGGCCCGCCGCCAGGCGGAGCTCTGGGGCCTCAGCGTGTCCGACCTGGACAGCCTGCGCTAGCAGGACAAGGTCAAGGTCAAGGTCAAGGACGCGTGGGGCGCCCCCGGGTTAAACCCAGGGGGACAGACACAACCGAGCGACGCTCTGTGACAGACCTGGGCGGCGAATCCTTAATCAACCCCTCTCCGGCCGCCCATTGATAGGGCGGAAACCCAGAGAAACGAAAAGGAGAGGACCATGCGCACGATCACGACCCTGACGGCGGCCCTGGCCGCCCTGACCCTGACCATCGGCTGCGGCGACACCGGCGGCGGCGGCTCGGCCGCGACGCCGACGGCGGCCCAGTCCAAGAGTACCCAGCAGTCGGAAGCCGCGACCGACGCCTCCAACCAGACCGTGAACGCGGCGAACGAGTCCATCGTCGACGCGGGCTCCGGCGGCGCCGTGGCGGCCAAGGGCGTGCCCAGCGCCAGCCGCTCCGCCGCGTCCTTCAACTTCCAGGCCAACGTCAACCTGACGATCGACCTGGACGACGTCGACGCCCAGGGCCAGGACCGCTGGCCCAACGCCACCGGCCAGCTCAACATCATCGCGGCCGGCTCCGTCACGGGCACGGCCAACGCCGGCAACGCGGCGTACGACGTCGAGACGAAGTGGCTCACCGAAGGCGTCTTCACCGACCCGGTGTCGGGCGTGGTCGCCAAGATGGCCGCGGGCAGCGGCCTCGAGTACAGCCTGAGCGTCCAGTGGAGCTACACCGACGACTTCAACTGGTCGATCTCCGCCTCGTCCGACCTCTCCGGCCAGCACACGGTGACGGTGATCGACGACGGCGTGACCTACGTGGCGACGGCCTCCGGCTCCCGCCACGTCGAGGTGGCCTTCACCCGGACGCCCACGAGCTTCCTGATCGTGTTCGCGGTCACCGGGAACCGCACGGTCACGGTGACGAACGGCGTGGAGACGCACGTGGTCACGGTGAACATGCTCGGCCTCGACAACATCACGATCACGGTCGACGGCGTGGTCTTCGGACCCTACACCGCCCTCCAGATCCACCAGTACTTCCACTGCCACATCGACTAACCACATCCCCGCACCCACGACCGCCGGAGGGGCCACCCCCCTCCGGC
>DASVNH010000040.1:0-8313 GCA_036383955.1 Planctomycetota bacterium
AAGCTCTACGCGGAGGCGGGCGTCGACGGCAAGGCGCCGGTCATCGCCTACTGCCGCATCGGCGAGCGGTCGAGCCACACCTGGTTCGTGCTGAAGGTCCTGCTGGGCTTCGACGCCCGCAACTACGACGGCTCGTGGACGGAGTACGGCAACGCCGTGGGCGTGCCGATCGAGAACAAGGCCGGCACGGTGTGGACGGGAAAATAACCCCCCTTCGCCAAGGCTACGGGGGGCACGTCGCCGCCGGACTCGTCGCGCTCGCGATCGTCGCGGCCGCCCTCTTCCTGCACCAGGCGCCCGTCTACGGCAACGTCGGCACCGCCTCGCTCGCGATCCTCTTCGGCGCCGGGACGGGCGTCGCGCTGCAGCGCTCCCGCCTCTGCTTCACGGCGGCCTTCCGCGACCTCTTCCTGCTGCGCGACCGCCGCGCGATGCTCGGCGTGCTCACCGCGCTCGCGGTCGGCAGCGCCGGCTACGTCCTCGTCTTCGGCGCGCGCCTCCCCGATCCGTCCCAGTACCTGCCGCCGGGAGCCCACATCGCCCCCGCCGACTGGCCCACCGCGCTGGGCGGCCTCGCGTTCGGCCTGGGCATGACCCTCGCGGGCGGCTGCATCAGCGGCCAGCTCTACCGGCTGGGAGAAGGCTCGCTCGTCGCGCCCGTCGCCATCGCCGCCATGCTTCCGGGCTACTGGATCGCCTATCAGATGTGGGACGTCGCGTACCTGAAGGGCTACGCCGACGGCCCCGTCGTCTGGCTCCCCCGCCACCTGGGCTACGCCGGCGCCCTCGCCCTGCAGCTCGGGCTGCTCGCGACGGCCGCCGGCCTGCTGCTCTGGAAGTGCCCCGCCCTGCCCCCCAAGCCGGCCGCGACGGATCTCCGCGGCGCGCTCCGCCGCGTCTTCGTGCAAGGCTGGCCGTCCTGGGCCGGCGGCCTCCTGCTGGGGGCGGTGGCCGTCGCCGCCTACCTCCGGACGTCGCCGCTCTCGACGACCTCCGAGCTCAACCGGATCTCGCAGAAGGTCGCGGGCGTCGAGCTGATCGGGCTGAAGGACATGCCGGGATGTCGACCCTCCGCCGTGCCCGCGGCGCTGACGCCGAACGCGCTGTTCGTGCTCGCGCTGATCGCGGGCTCGGCGATGGCGGCGCTGGCGGCCGGCGAGTTCAAGTGGCGCGGGGGACGTCCGCGCACCTTCGCGCTCGCCGCGGGGGGCGGCGTGCTGATGGGCTTCGGGGCGATGCTGGGGCTGGGCTGCACGATCGGGACGTTCCTGTCCGGCGTCATGGCGTTTTCCCTGCACGGCTGGCTCTTCGCGGCCGCGTTGATGGCGGGGGCCTTCCTGGGCGTTAAGATCCTGAGGTGGATCGCGTGATCGACATCCGAGGCGAGCCCTGCGGCATGCCCGTGGTCCGGGTCGAGCGCGTCCTCCAGGAGGGCCGGCCGTTCTCGGTGCTGGGCGATCAGGAGCAGACGATGGACCAGCTCCAGCTGCTCGCGCTGCGCCACGGCTGGACCTGCGTCGTGTCGAAGGAAGGCGCCGACTGGAAAGCGGAATTCAAGCCCGCATGAGCATCAACTTAAATCAGATCTTCGTGCGCTACCCCGATCCGAAGGACGCGGCGGAGCTGCTCGCGGACTTTCAGAAGAAGAAGATGCCGGGGCATTCGTTCGTCGTCGCGCGCGCGGGCGAGGGCTGGCTGGCGGTCGTCGGCGGCGACAACACGGTCCCGCCGGACGTCGCGCCCCTGCTTTCCCGCGCGCTCGAGGCGCAGGCGGTCTGGTTCGGCCTCGCGGGCAACACGCTCGCGTACCGGCTGCTGCGCTACGACCTGGGGCGGGAGGTCGAGCGCGCCCTCGAGCCCCAGGAGATCTTCACGCCCGAGGGGCCGCTGATCCTGCCGGCGTACAAGGACGTCGAGGACGACCTCTACCGCAAGCTGCGGAGCTACGGCATCCCGCGCGAGTACATCTATCTCTTCGTGGAGGAGCTGGGGGTGTCGGGCGGGACGGCGGGCGAGCCCGACGCGGCGGCGGCGCGGCCGGGGGGCCTCGAGCTGTTCCGGCATCGCGTCCCGCGGCGGGGGACGGACGGGGTGCGGACGCTCTTCGACCTCTACAAGGAAGGCGACCAGCGGGTCTACGAGTCGCTGACGCTGCACGGGGGCTACGAGGAGTCGCGGGCGCTGCAGCTGATGCGGACGCTGGCCGGGATCTGCCGGCGGCGCACGCTGCCGGGCGACTGGAAGGTGCGCTTCCAGGTGGGATCGCCGAAGGAGCCCGCGACGGCCGCCCAGGTCCTGGAGTTGCACGCCAAGGGCCGGCATCCGTTCGAGATGGAAGCGGCGGCGGCGTGAAGCTCACCCACCTCTTCTTCGACGCGGGCAACACCCTCGTCTACGTCAACCTCGGCTTCGTCTCGGAGGCGCTCGCGCGGCGCGGGACGTCGGTCTCCACCGAAGCCCTCTGGGCGGCCGAGCACCGGGTGCGGGTGGAGCTCGACGACCCCGGCGTGGTGAAGGCGACGAACGACGTCGGCCGCTGGACGATGTACTTCGAGAAGATCATGGCGGCGGTGGGCGTCGGGGAGGTCGTGAAGGACGTCCTGGCAGAGATGCGGGCCTATCATTCCAAGAGCAACCTCTGGGAGGTGGTGCCGCCGGAGGTGAGGGCGTCGCTCGACGCCCTCCGCGGGCGGTACCGGATGTCGGTGATCTCCAACGCGAACGGCACGGTGCGGGACAAGCTGGAGCGGGTGGGGCTGGCGGGGTATTTCGAGACGATCCTGGACTCGCACGAGGAGGGGGTCGAGAAGCCCGATCCGGCGATCTTCCGGCGGGCGATGGAGCGGACGGGGGCGGCGCCGGCGGGCTCGCTGTACGTCGGGGACATGTACCACATCGACGTCGTGGGCGCGCGGGCGGCGGGGATGGAGGCGGTGCTGCTGGACCCGGCGGGCCATCACCACGACAAGGACGTGCGGCGGCTGCCGACGATCGCGGGGCTGCCCGGCCTGGTCGACAGCCTTTGATCGGATTCGGGGATAGGATCTCCGCATCCATCCCATCTCCGGATCTCCGGGCGTCATCGCCGATCCGTCCCATCTCCGCATCTCCCTCCGCTTAATCTCCGCATCCATCCCATCTCCGAATCTCCGGGCGTCATCGCCGATCCGTCCTATCTCCGCATCTCCCTCCGGTTAATCTCCGCGTCCGTCCCCTCTCCGGATCTCCGGTCGTCATCGCCGATCCGTCCTATCTCCGCATCCCCTCTTGGGGGGCTTCATCAAACCCTCACGCGGACCTCGCGCTTTCTTGATGTTCGTGGGGAAAGCTTGGGCGAGGTGTTCGCATGAGCGTGGCCGCCCGCTTTTTCCCGCCCGGCACGGATCCGTACTCCCGGGCCCTGGAGGGGCTGCGGAGGCTGGTCGTCCGCCTGAAGGACGGCGGCTGGGACGAGGGGCTCCGGGAGCGGGCGCTGGAGCGCGCCGCGGCGCTCGCGACGCTGCGCCCGCACGGGAAGACCCGGCCGCTGTGCCGGGCGATCGTCTCGCTGCTGGCGATCCACGGCCAGGAGGCGGCGGGCCTGCACGCCTCGATCGGGGAGCGGCTGGTCGAGCTGATCGACCGCCTGCCGGCGAGCCCGTCCCCGCGCGCGAGTTGACGCTCTAGCGCCCACCCCCCTATAATCCCGCGCGATGGCGTATCTCGTCGTCCGGGAGTCGGGGGCGGACTCGACGGTGCCGCTCAGCGACGCCGAGGTCACCGTCGGACGCTCCCGCCAGAACGGCGTGAAGCTCCTCACGGAGCAGGCGTCCCGGGTGCACTGTCGTCTGCTGAAGACGGACAAGGGCTACCGGCTGGTCGACGGCAACTCCTCCAACGGCACCTACGTCAACGGCCAGCGGATCTCCGAGAAGGACCTGGTGGACGGCGACGCGATCGGGGTGGGCGGGGCCTCGATGGTCTACCGCGACGGGAGCCCCGCGCCGGCGCCGCCGCCGCGCAAGCTGCCCGACCCCGACTCGTTCACGAGCCCCCTGCAGGACCGCAACGTGCGCATCCTGCTCCAGACGATCGTGGAAGCGTCGAGCGGCCAGGACCTCAACGCGTTCCTCGTGTCGGCCGTCGACCACGTCATCGAGATCGCGCAGGCCGAGCGCGGGATCCTCTTCCAGAACCAGGGCGGCGAGCTGAAGCCGCGGGTGTCGAGGGACAGCGCCCAGCAGAACCTGGCGGAGCTGACGGGCTGCAGCAAGACGATCCCGCGGCAGGTCTTCGAGCACGGCAAGCCGATCTTCCTCCTCGACACCGAGAGCGAGAAGGACGGGGTGCAGTCGGCGAGCGTCTCGCTCTACCATCTCCGGACGGTCATGTGCGCGCCGCTGAAGGTGGGCGACCGCATGCTGGGCGTGCTCTACGTCGACAGCCACGCGAAGGCGCGCGAGTACACGGAGACGGACCTGGCGATCTTCGAGGCCGTCACGAACTACCTCGGCCTCACGATGGAGAACGTGCGGGCCGCCGCCGAGTCGCGGGTGCGGATCGACGCCCGCCGCCTGGCGCTGGAGAAGGAGAACGTGCTCCTCAAGTCGGCGCTGGACAAGCGCCGGCACCTGATCGGGGCGTGCCCGGACATGCGGGCGCTCTACGACAGCCTCCGCAAGGTCGGGCCGACCGACGCGACCGTGCTGGTGCTCGGCGAGAGCGGCACGGGCAAGGAGGCGATCAGCCACGCCATCCACGACCTTTCGCCGCGCTCCGAGAAGCCGTTCGTGGTCATCGACTGCGCGGCGATCCCCGAGACGCTGCTCGAGAGCGAGCTCTTCGGCTACGAGAAGGGCGCGTTCACCGGCGCGGCCAGCCAGAAGATCGGCAAGCTCGAAGTCGCCCAGGGCGGAACGGTCTTCCTGGACGAGGTGGCGGAGCTCTCGCTCAACCTGCAGGTGAAGCTGCTCCGCGCCCTCGAGCAGCGCGTCGTCACCCGGGTGGGCGGGAACGATCCGATCAAGATCGACGTCCGCCTGGTCACGGCGACGAACCGCAACCTGGAGGAGATGGTCAAGGCGGGCAAGTTCCGCCAGGACCTCTACTTCCGGCTGAAAGTCGTGACGGTGACGCTGCCGCCGCTGCGGGACCGGGGGGACGACATCCTCCTGCTCGCCGAGCACTTTCTCAAGGAGGCGAACGAGGTCAACGAGCGGACGATCAAGGGCTTCAGCGAAGAGGCGCGGAGCGCGATGCGGGCCCACCGGTGGGAGGGCAACATCCGCGAGCTGAAGCACCGGGTCGAGCAGGCCGTCATCATGACGAACAAGGAGTACATCTCGACGGAGGACCTGAACCTCTCCGGCGCGGCCGGGTCGTGGCGCTCGCTGGAGGCGGCTCGCGACCTCTTCGAAAAGCACTACGTGATCCAGGCCCTCGAGCGGAACGGCTACAACGTGACCCGAACGGCGAAGGAGGTCGACCTCTCCCGCCAGCACCTCCAGAACCTGATCAAGAAGCACGGGATCACCAAGGCGGCCCTGGAAGACGACAACGAGCGCTGATCTCCGCCAAGTAGATTTGCCCCTTAACCCGCTTGTCGCAAGCGACTTGCGTAACGGAGCCAAAGACGCCAAGTAAATTTGGCGATTTCACCCTCCCCGACCCCTCTAATTTCCCCGCAAATGCAGTTTTTATGCTGGCACAGGCCTTGCTCTAGCTGCTGTGCTCTTTAGCATATAAGAAGTAAAAAATTAGATCCCGCTCCAACTGCCCCTACCTGTAGTAGGGGCGCTTTATTTTAAAGCAAAACGGCCCGCCGCTCCTGAGGGAACGGCGGGCCGTTTTCGTTTTCAGGGGTTTACTTGCCGGAGCGGTAGAGGCTGAACATCCCGTCCATCCGCGCGTCCTGTCCCGCGGTGAAGTGATCCATGCAGCTGTCGTCGGTGTAGTCCATGAAGTTGTGGATCGGATCGAGGCCGGGGCTGCTGCAGGTGTCGCGGCCGACCGGGCAGCCGTAGGCCGGGGACTGCTCGGCCGGGGTGTCGGCCACGTAGTCGTTCGTCTCCGAGCACCCGCCCTGGAACGTGTGGTAGAGCCCCATCCAGTGCCCGACCTCATGGGTCGCCGTGTCGCCGAGGTTGTACGGGACCGCGTCCCCGCCGGGCAGGGACGAGTACAGCAGGACGACGCCGTCGAGGCTCGGCTTCGCGGCGTAGTTCTGCGGGAACGTCGCCCAGCCGAGCAGGCCGCCGCCGAGGTTCGCGGTATAGATGTTCAGGTCGTCCGCGCTGCCCTTCCGGAGCGCCGCCTTCGCCCTCCGCTCGGAGCCGGAGCCGTAGCCCATGTTGAACCAAGTGTTGTTGGCGGTGTAGTCGACGGAGGCCAAGGTGAAGGACCAGCCCCAGGTGCCGAACGCCGCGTTGAGGACGTCGATTTGGGCGCCGATCTGCGCGGCCGACAGAGATCCCTCCCCCGAGGTGGACGTGATCACGTGAAAATGGACGTTGATGAGACCGCCCGTGACGCTGGGGCCGGGAGGTTCGCCGCCGCCACCCCCGCCACCGGGCGGGCCACCTTTCGCGGCGCGGTGCGCCTTGAGCGCCTTCTCGACCTGGGCCGACTCCTTGAACGTGGGCTGGGGCGTCATGCAGCGCCGGCTGAACTGCTGCTCGTCCTCGTTGACGTGGCCGCACTCGCAGACCTCGCCCGTGCCTTCCTCTTCGTGCGGAACCAGGGCGGGCGTCGCCGCCCATCCGAAGCCGACCAGAAGCGCCACGACCGCCAGAGCCGCTAATACACGGGCCATCCTACCCTCCCAAATTCAGGTCAATGCAAGAGTGTCCTGTACCATTTGAACCCACCCATCCGCAAGCGGAATCGCCACCCATATGCGGCATAACGTAAAGCCCTGATGGAGACCTATTCAGTCACAGTCAGGGGCGATACTGCGGGCATGGGATGTTACGAAACGTAACACGGTAACACGCGCGGCGGGAGGTCGCGCGGGGCCGTCGAGGGCGACGGACTGGCATGGCTCTTGCGGTGCTTACGGTAATTGCTTGACGCTGAATTTTGAGGAGATTCTAATGATCGAAGCGCTGACACAACTGTCGAAGGAGAGAGGTATGGCGACCCAAATGCCCCCCTACCAGGACGAGCGCAAGACCGAGGCGCTCAAGACCGCGATTTCCCAGATCGAGAAGCAGTTCGGCAAGGGCTCGATCATGCGCCTCGGCGCCGACACCAAGCTGGACGTCGAAGGCATCACCACCGGCTCGCTCAACATCGACCTCGCTCTCGGCGGCAAGGGCTTCCCCCGCGGCCGCGTGATCGAGGTCTTCGGCCCGGAAGGCTCGGGCAAGACGACCCTCTGCCTCACCGTCGTCGCGAACGCCCAGAAGCTGGGCGGCTCCTGCCTCTTCATCGACGCCGAGCACGCGATGGACCCGACGTATGCCCGGAAGCTGGGGGTCAATCTCGACGACCTCCTCCTCAACCAGCCCGACAGCGGCGAGCAGGCCCTCGAGATCGCGGACATGATGGTCCGCTCCGCCAGCCTCGACGTGATCGTCATCGACTCCGTCGCCGCGCTCGTGCCCAAGGCCGAGCTCGAAGGCGAGATGGGCGACATCCACATGGGCCTCCAGGCCCGGCTGATGAGCCAGGCCCTCCGGAAGCTCACCGCCAGCATCTCCAAGTCGCGCACCTGCCTGATCTTCATCAACCAGATCCGCGAGAAGATCGGCGTCATGTTCGGCAACCCCGAGACCACCCCGGGCGGCCGCGCCCTGAAGTTCTACTCCAGCGTGCGCGTCGACGTCCGCCGCATCGGCCACCTCAAGGACGGCGACACCGAAGTGGGCACCCGCGTCCGGGTCAACATCGTGAAGAACAAGATCGCCCCGCCCTTCCGCAAGGCGGAGTTCGACATGCTCTTCGCCTCCGGCATCTCGTACGAGGGCGACATCCTGGACCTCGGCGAGGAGCACGGCGTCCTGGAGCGCTCGGGCGGCTGGTACTCCTACAAGGGCGAGAAGCTCGACAACGGCCGCGAGAAGTGCCGCCTGGTGCTGCGCGAGAAGCGCGACCTGGCGCTGAAGATCGAGAACGACATCCGGGCCAAGCTCGGCGTCGAGCCCCGCAAGGGCCCGATCCCGGCGGCGACCGCCACGGCTCCCGCTCCCGCGGCAAAGCCGGTCGGCGTGATCACCAAGGCCTCGGAGGTCGAGGACAGGAAGCCCGCCAAAAAGTAAGCGGAGCCTTCGGGGGGCGGGGAGCCATCCCCGCCCCCTTTTTTTATTGGGGGGGGATTCTCCCCCCCTTGCCCCC